>NZ_FLRH01000001.1 GCF_900089585.1 Micromonospora sediminicola
CAGGTACACGCCCTGCTCCGCCATCGGCTGCGCCGGCCCGGACGGTGTCGACACCTGACCCGCCTGCAAGCGCTCACCGGGCGCACTGAGGCCCTGCTTCGCGCCGCCCTGCGCGACCTGACCGCCGCGCGCCTGGTCGTACTGCGCCGCCACGGCGAGCCCGTCGACGACATCGACACGCTCAGCGAACACGCCCGCTTCCAGCTTCACCTCGGCGACGGTCAGCGGCGCGGCTGAGGCAGCACCACGAGAGGCCGGCCGGCCAGCAGCGGCAGCACCCGACAGCCGGCGTCGATCCAGTCCCGCGTGACCGGGCACACCCAGCCGGCGACCTCCACCGCCGTCGCGCGCAGGTCGGCGACCGGCCGGTTGAACATCGGCTCGTGGTGCGCCATTCGGTTACGGGCCTCGTGCAGCCGGCTGACCGCCGCGTGCACTTCACGACGGCGCCGCCCCGGCACCGCGCGATGCAGGCAGCTCCGCCACAGCGTCCCGTCGTAGCGGGTCGCGAGCAGGAACCGCCAGAACCCCAGGTTCAGCTCCGCCACCACCCGCCCGGGCGTCTCCAGACGCCCGTCCCGGGTCGCCCGGGCACGGGCCTTGGCGACATCGCGGCGGCCCTCATCGGTCAGCACGCCGCCCGGATCCAGATACCAGCGCGGTTCCCCGTAGCGGCGCAGCGACCAGGCGGCCAGTTCCTCGTGCAGCGCGTTGCGCAGCAGCACCTCCACGTGCCCGAGCGTGGTGCCCAGCGCGGCGGAGATCTCCGCGTTCCACCGGTAGAGCGCGACGGCGGCCGCCAGGTCCCCGCCGCACGCCGCCCGGTACGGCGCCAGCCGCTCCGGCGACCACCGCCGCTCCAACGTCAGCAACTCTGTCGCGCCCGGTGTCGGCATCAGCCCACCACGCTGCCGAAACGCGCTATGCTCAGGCACGAAGACCCCGGCCAGCCTCTGCCCCGCAAGGGCACGCAGCCGGGGTTTTGACATTCCCGGGGCCGCCAGCGAGCGCGAAGTGACATGCCCTGTTCAACGAACAGCACCCACCGTTCGCCCCTACTTCGCGCAGCCCTGTGCGCATCAGGTGCAACAGCAGTAGGTCACCTGACGGACGTGTGTCCAACACGCGGCAGAGAGGACGCGGATGGTGAGCCAACGGGATGCGGATGGCAGGCTGACAGCGTTCGTAACGGCTGCGGAAAGAGGCCCCCCGATGACCTACACGCTGACCCCGGCTCGGTGGCGCGAGCTACGCGTCTACCGGACTGCCGAGACACCTCGGCGGCTGGCGCTGATCAACCGCAAGGGCGGCAGCGGGAAGACCACCACGGCGATCCAAGTCGCCGCCGCACTGGCGGCGTGGGGAGTGCGAGTGCGCCTGACCGATGGCGACCCGCAGTTCGCCAGCTCGACGTACTGGTTGCCCCCGCAGCGCCCGGCTGGCTACCCGACGCTGCTGGACGTGATGCTCGGCGACAGCTCAATCCGAGAGGCGACCGCTTCGACTACCGTGCCCGGCCTGCGGATCGTGCCGAGCCTGGACACCCTCGGCCGCGTCGACGCGGAGCGCCCGCCCGGCTCTGACACCTTGCTGCGCGACGAGTACGACGACGACCAGGACGACGTCGACGTCGAGATTCTGGACGCGGCCCCGAGCATGGGCCTGGTCACCGTCTCCATGCTCACCGCCGCCACGCACGTGGCGGTGTGCATGAAGACCTCAACCCTGGACTACGTCGGCGCAGCCGAGCTGGCCAAGCCCCTGGGGCTGATCCGCAAGCGGCTCAACCCCACGCTGGAAACGGCCGCCGTGGTGATGGCCGACACCGACGGCGGCACCGTGCTGTCCCGGTCGCTCGACGAGCGCCTGGTCCAGGAGTACCCCGGAGCGCTCGTGCACCAGATCCCGCACAGCGTTCGCGCTCAGGAGGCCCCCGGGGTGCATCAACCGCTTATCGACTACGCCCCAGACAACCCGGTCACGGCGGCGTACTGGAACCTGGCGGCCGCGGTCGTGCCGCGCCTCGGGCTTGCCTGGAAGGTCGGCCCGTGACCGGCGCTCGACGCGGCGGCCGCCGGATCGAGATTCCGCCGGCGGAGTCGGTGCTCACCGAGCTGTACGCCGACCCGGTCCCGATCGCCGACCCGGATCCGTCACCTGGCGTACCTGATGCACACACTCGTTCGAGTGAAGAAGGATCCCCATCATCAACACCTCCGCACCGTGTCCAACACGGTGCGGACACGGCACGGACAGTGGGCAACCGGCGGACCCCGGAGGGCATGACGAGGCATACCATCTATGTCTCTCTGGCTGCCGCCGGCGCCCTGGACGACGCCGTCGACCGGCTGCACGGCGACTTCAGCGGAATGCTGCCTCGTCATCGCATCTTGGCCGAACTGATCGCGGCCGCCGTGGCCGCGACTCCCGCCGTGCGCCAGCAGCTCCGCGCCGAGCTGCTCGCCGCGCTCAGCGACGGGTCCGCCTGACCAGACACCAGCGGCCCCCGGCGGATGCCGGGGGCCGCTGCGCGTGTCGCTACACAGAAGGGCTATCTGGGCAGGCGGTCGTACCGCAGGAACAGGTTGCCCTGCTCGTCGATCAGGGATCGGCGGAGCTGCCAGTCGTCGGCGCCTTGCCCAGCGCCTGACGAGTCAGTGATCCGTGGCCCGGGCACGGCTAGGAGCTGCGGCGTGATCGTCATGCAGATCTCGTCGAGCAGTCCGGCTCGTGTCATCGCGCCGGCGAGCGAAGGGCCGCCCTCGCAGACGAGCCGTTGGTGGCCCTGGCTGCGGAGCTGCTGCACGGCCACCGCCAGGTCGACGTCGGTTTCGCCGGCGACCACCAGGTCGACGTGCTCGGCGAGGGCGGGATCGATGCTGGCCGCCGATGCCGCGGGTGCGATGAGGATCGGGCGGGGTGGGACGTGGCGGCCGGTGTGCTGCTGGAACAGCGGTCCGGTGAGGTCGAGGTCGAGAGATCGGCTGACCACAGCAACGGTCGGGTGCGGCGCCAGGCCCATCGAGCGGCGGCGGGCGATCTGGAGGGCGGAGAGCGGCGTGGGTCCGTACCGCTCCGCGCGGACGGTGCCCGCCCCGATGAGCAGCACGTCGGCGTCTCGCTTGACCGCCTGGTAGACGCGCTGGTCGCCCGGGCTGGACAGCGCGGCGCTGGTTCCGTTCACCGCCGCCAGTCCGTCGATGCTGGTCACGGCCAGCAGCCGCACGTGCCCGGCGTCGGTGGCGAGGCGGTCGTGCAGCTCGTCGTCATCGAGGTCGACCAGCCCAGGCTTGGGCCACATGTCGCGGATGCGGGCGCCGGCGGCCGGAGCGGGCCACCCGGCAAGGCGCCAGGTCAGCTCAGCGACCTTCTCGGCGAGGGAGTCGAGAGCCTGACCGCCGAGGTTCGCGCCGGCGGCGGATCGTGTGGTGGAGTACCGCTGGCCCTCCACCAGGTACTCGACACCCGAGCGATCCATCGAGTAGAGGATGTGCTGGTCGCCGGTCTCGAAGGCCACACCAACAGCGTCGACCCCCAGGTCCCGCTGCACGTCGACGAGCCCGCGGTGGCGGCGGCACTGATCGATCCACTGGTCGAGCAGGTCGGAAGCTGTCTGGGTGCCGACGCCACCGGACAGCGTGGTGGGGACGGCGGGCTGCGGCGGTCGATGAGTGAGCGTCAGGAGGCGCGGCGGCCGGCCCCAGCTCCACGTGTAGCTGAGGTGCTCAAGGGCCGACAGGATCGCCGGGTCTCCCTGGGTGCTGTCGAGCGTCATGGCTGACCGTCCGTGGTGGGAAGCGGCTGCGCTGCGGCGGGCTGGAAGCGGGTGCCGCGCCAGCGGTAGATGTTGCGGGAGTAGATGACGACGAAGGCGATCGACAGGGCGATCATCCCGGGCTGTGTGGTGGCCAGGCCGTAGGTGATCCACACGGCCTGACTGGCGATGCCGTAGATCCACCCGAACCGGGGGTTGTGGCCGCTGATCCACAGCCCGACGATCGACGCCGCGGCGGCGATCCACGACCAGGTCGCCGGGCTCACCGATCGCCCTCGGTGAGGCTGACGTCGATCTCGTACGCGACGCGGTCTCCCGGCACGATCGCCGTGGACACCTCGACCGGCTCGCACCCCCGGTACAGCGTCCGCCAGTGCTCGAACACCGACGTCCCGCCGGGGATGGCCAGCTCGGCCACCTCGGCGGCGGACGGCACGCGGGACTCGAACGCGAGCTTCGCGCGGTCGACAGCGATCCCGCCCGCCATCAGGTGAGCAATCGTGCCCACGCCGGGACGTTCGTCGTCGGGGTTGTTGAGGCCGATGCGCTGCGCGGTCTCCGCCGGCAGGTAGGACCGCGCCACCTGGTGCGGGGCTCCCTCGACGACGTACCGGAACGTCCGCACCAGGAGCCTGTGCTCCGCGTCGACGTCCAGCAGCCGGGCGATCTGCTCTGAGGCCATCACGTAGTCGTAGGTGATGTCGACCTTGGCGTCCGCCCCGGTCATCGCCTCGAACAGGCCCGCCTGAACGTCGGCCCCCCGGCGCGCGGCCGCGTACTCCATGCGCAGGCCCGCGAGCAGGTCGCGTCGCACCACCTGGCGGCGGCGGACGTAGATGCCCGACCCGTGCACCACGGTCAGCAGTCCCTCGGCGACCAGCTCTTTCAGGGCTCGGTCGAGCGCGGAGCGCGATCGCGTCTCGTAGATGGCCATGAGGTCGGCCAGCCGCGGCAGGCGATCGCCGGGCAGGTACTTGCCGGACTGAATCTGTCGGCGCAGATCAACGGCGATCTCGGCGCCTCTGCTCACAGCTCTCAACGCCAGCCTCCCAAAGAGCCCCCGGGAGAGTTGTTGACTCCCCTGGCCTACAGGGTGACACTAGCAGTGTCCCCGAGACAATCCCCTACCAGGGTTCGTTCGGAAACGGGACAAAGCCCGGCGCTACGAACACCGGGCTTCGCCACAGGCGGGTCGCTGACCTTGGGAAGGAGCACGACCCATGAGCATTGTCCACGACCACCCCGGCGCTGGAAGCGCACCACCGACCGTGACGCCCCCCACCGATCTCCTGAACATCGGCGACCCGTGGGAGCGGGCGCGCGCCGCCTCGCGCATGGCCGACCAACTGCACGAGGCTCGCCGCGCCGCCCTCACCATCCGGCTCGCCGCGGTCCGCGAGCTGGTCGAGGGCCGCCGCATCCCCGCCACCGTCGTCGGCCGATTCATCGGCATCACCGGCGGCCGCATCTCCCAGATGCTCGCCGGCAACCGCACGAAGACCGAGCCGGCCCGCACGATGGGGGACGCGGCATGACCGCCCCGACGAAGAAGCACCTGGACCTGGCCATCGCGCTGGCGCAGTTCCGCCAGGGTCTGCCGAAGTTGACGGACGCCGGGCTGGAGCGCCGGGCCGCCGAGGTGGCGGCGCTGCCGGGCTGGTACGCCGGCGAGCTGCGCCGCCTGGTCGACGCCGAGCGCGAGTCCCGCCGTACGACGACCCCGCCGACGGCGCCGACCCGGTCGCGGGCGCTGCGGATCGCCGCCGGCGCGGCGATCGCCGGAGCTCCGGCGGCGGCGCTGACCGGGCAGGCCCTCGCGCAGTACGCCGACCAGGTGCCGCAGGTGCTGCTCTACTCCCCGGCCGTCGCGGTCGGCCTGGTGGCCGCCGCCGTCGGCGCGAGCCGGACGGCCCGGTGGGTCGACGACCGCCGGCACCCCCTCGCGGTCGACGTCGACGAGGCCGACCTGAACCCGCTCGGCAAGGAGCTGCTCGCGAAGGTACGCGCGGCTCGCCTGGCGCGCGGGGAGGTGTGCTGATGGCCGCCTTGCTGGTGGTGAAGGTGCACCTGGACTGGACCGGCCCGGGCCACTACGACCGCGACCGGTCGTTGCCCTGCCGGGTCTGTGCCACCGCCACGAAGATGCGCGACGGCCGCGGCGACGCGTGCCACCAGTCGTGCGCGGAGGACGAGATCGCCCGGGAGCTGCTCGGCACCGGCCGGACCCTGATCGACGACGAGCGGATCCCGACGCCGGCGCGAACCCTGGAGGTGTCGTCGTGACGACGTTGCAGCACGGAACGGACCTGACCCAGCTCGCCGCGACCGACGCCAAGGTGGCCCGCAACCTGGCCGCGGCCGAGCGGGAGCGCCTGGCTGTGCAGACGCGAATCGCATCGGAGGACGCCGCTAGCGAGCGGCAACTGCGGGCGAAGGCGGAGCAGCTTCGACTGGCGGCGCAGAAGGACGCCAACCGCGACGCACGGGCCGAGCGGCGCCGCAAGCAGCAGGAGAACGAGCGGGCCGACCGCAAGGCCCGCCGGCAGGCCCGCCGGGCAGAGCTGGCCGGCTGGTACGCCGGCCGGGTCGCCTACGTGCGCGACAACGCCGCGGCGGTCTACTCCGGGCTGATCTACGGCCTGGCCGTGTCCGGGGCGGTGTACGGGCAGGTCGACGCGGCCCGGGCCAACAACCTGCCCACCCCGATCGGGGTGATCGCCGCGGTGGCCATCGAGGGCACCGGGCTGGCGATGGCGCTGACCGCGCAGCACCAGCGACTCAACGGCGAGCGGGCGATGGTGGCCCGGGCGCTGATCTGGATCTGCACGGCGGCCGCGGTGTCCATCAACGCGATCGGGCACCACGCCGACCCGGTCAAGGCGATCGGCCTGTCCGCGCTGTCCGCGCTGGGGATCATCGTCTACGAGGTCCGCTCCGGAGCGAAGCACCGCCCCGCGCTGCGCGCCAAGGGCATGATCCCGGAGCCGCCGGAGCGGTTCGGGTGGCGGCGCTGGCTGACCTACCCGCGGCAGACCCGCGAGGCGTGGAAGACCGACGTGCGCGACCGGCTCTCCCCCGGCGCGGCCGCGCTGATCGCCCGGGCCGAGGCCCGGCGGGCCGAGCAGCACCGCCAGGCCGCGATCGAGGCGGAGCGTGAGCGGCAGCAGAAGGTGGTGGCCGAGGTCGCCGCCGGTGCCCGGAAGGCGCTGCGCAAGGCCACCGGCAAGGACTCCGGCGCCGCCCTGGCGGCCCTGGCCCGGCTCGCGGCCACGGGCACCCCGGCGCCGCTGCTGGCGCTGCCCTCGCCCGGACGGGCGGAAGCCGAGGCGGCCCGCGCCGACGCCGCCGAGGCCCGACGGGCACTGGCGGAAGCGGAAGCACGCGCCGACGCCGCCGACGCGCGGGCGGAAGCGGCAACGGTGCGTCGGGCGGAAGCGGAAGCGGAAGCACGCGCGGCGATCGAGCGGGCGGAAGCGGAAGCAACTCACCGGGCGCGAGCGGAAGCGGAAGCAGCGACCGCCACGCGCCGGGCGGAAGCGGAAGCACACGCCGCCGCGCTCGCCCGTCGGGCGGAAGCGGAAGCACGCACCGCGCTGGAGCGTGCGCTGGCGGAAGCGGAAGCAGCGCGCGCCGAGGCCCGCGCCGAGACCGGACGCGCCTCGCGCACGCAGGGGCAGCTCGACGCCGCCGGCGCCGAGTGGCAGCGCCGGCTCCAGACCGCTGAGACGGCGCTGGGACAGGCCCGCCGCGAGCTGAGCGAGCAGCAGCACGCCCGCCACCGCGCGGAGGCCCTGGCCGAGGCCGCCAAGCAGGACGCCGCCGACCTGCGCGCCGCGCTGGCCCAGGCCGCCGCCGACGCCGGCCGCCGGCCCCGCCGCACCCCGGCCGGATCGAGCAAGCCGGCCGAGCCGGTGCTGTTCGAGGGCAAGCCGGTCCCGCACGTCGACCGGGTCAGCCCCGAGACCGTCCGCGCGGTGCTGCAGGCCCGCAAGGACCACCCCGACGCCACCCAGAAGGACCTCGCCCCGAAGGTCGGCACCTCCGAGCGGACCGTCCGCACGGTGCTGACCGCCGTCGCCGCCGCCAAGGGCAGCCCCGCCTCATAACAGCTCATAACTGTGGGGCGTGAGCAGCCAAAACGAAGGGAGGAACGCACGATGCAGACGGAGACGACGGCCCCGACGCCCGAGGCCGAGACGGTCGAGATGCCGGCGCCGGACCTGTCGGTGCTGGCGGCCGAGCAGCCGCCGGCGGAGCAGGGCAAGGACGACAAGGCCACGCCGCAGGAGCTGGCGGAGACGACGCCGGCGTCGGTGGGCCTGGTGGTGGCGTTGGTGGTTATCTCGGTCGTCGCCGCCGTGGTGGTGGCGATGTGGATGGTGTCGCCGCTGATGGCGCTGCTGCTGGGTGCCGGGCTGATCGTGGTCGCGGTGCTGGCCGGCGCCGGGTGGCTGGCCTGGCGCAAGTTCACCCGCCGGGACAAGACCGGCCGGGACCGCTTCGGCCGCGACCGCGTCGGCCGCACCGACCGGACCGGCGGGAGGTCCACCAACGGCGGCAGCAAGTCCCCCGCCGGGCGTGGCAAGAACGGCGACAAGTCCGGCAGTTGGTGGCCGTTCGGCCGCAGCAAGACCACCGGCGGCGGGGGGAAAACCCCTGGTGGCGGCGGCAAGACCCCCGGCGGCGGTGGGAGGCCGACCGGCGACGGTGCCGGGCGGAAGAAGGCCGGGGGCGGGT
This sequence comes from Micromonospora sediminicola, assembly GCF_900089585.1. Classification (NCBI taxonomy): domain Bacteria; kingdom Bacillati; phylum Actinomycetota; class Actinomycetes; order Micromonosporales; family Micromonosporaceae; genus Micromonospora; species Micromonospora sediminicola. Next base: position 8,513 of record NZ_FLRH01000001.1, read on the forward strand.
GGTGGCCGTTCGGCCGCAACAAGACCCCCGGCGGCGGCGGGAAGACCCCGGCCGGCGGCAAGGCTCCCGCCGGTGGGAAGCCGACCGGCGACGGCGCGAAGAAGACCCGCGACAGGTCCGGGGGCGGGCGGTGGCCGTTCGGCCGCAACAAGACCCCCGGCGGCGGGAAGACCCCGGGCGGGGGCGGCAAGGCCCCGACCAGCGGCAAGACCCCCGGCGGCGGCGGAAAGCCGGCCGGCAACGGCGGCGCGAAGCCGACCAACAACACCGCGGGCCGTAAGGCCAAGACGGTGGGCGGGGCAGCGCTGCTGGGGCTGCTCGGGCTGGCCCGGGCGGCGAAGAAGACCAAGGCCACGGACGCCAAAACGACCGACGGCAAGGCGGCCGGCGCGGATGGGCCCGCGAAGACGAAGACCGGTCACACGCGGCCGACGCCGGGAGGCCACCGCGCGGAGACGGTCATCGACGTCGACCTGGACGACATCACCAGCCCGACGCCCGGCCGGCCGGGCAGCTCGTCGACCGGCTCGGCCGGGCCGACGACGGGCTCGGCCCGGCGTGCCGGGCCGTTCTTTGACCCCGGCTCCACCGCTGGCAGCGAGCGGTGGGACCGGACGGCACCGACCCCGCTGCGCACCACCCCGCACCACCAGCACCAGGCCCCTGTTTCCAACCACCTTGGAGGACCGGAAATGAGCACCACGACGAGCGACATCGACCAGGACGCGATGCGCGTGGCGAACCGCTACGCCGAGCAGGTCGAGAAGGCGCAGACCCTGGCGGCCCGGGCGCGGGCGTGCCGGGACGCGGCGGACCAGTACCGCCGTGACGCCCGCAACAACCAGGAGAGCGCGGAGAACCACAAGCAGGCCGCCCGCACGATCCGCGACGCCAACGTGGCCCACGAGCACGCGGTGTCGGCGCGGGACGCCGAGGCGGAGGCGGCGCGGGAGATCCTCGCGGCCCGCTACTACGAGGCGCAGGCCGAGGAGTACGAGGCCCAGGCCCGCGCCATCGGCTGACCTGTTCAACCCGCGCGGGGGCCGCGCCGCACCTGGTGCGGCCCCCGCACCCACACCCCGCACGACCAGGCACAAGAACGAGGGAGGACGTCGTGACGAAGCGGCGAGCAGCGGTGGGCATTCAGTGGAAGACGTTCTGGGCCGTGGTCGCGCCGTTCATCAGCGCGGTGTGGGTGGCGGTGTGGCTGGTCACCGGCTCGCCGGTGTGGATCGCAGGGCTGGCCACGGCGCTGCTGGCGGCCGCGGCCGCGTTCGGTGCCCGGCTGCTGGTGCGCATCTCGCCGATGTTCGCCCGCCTCAGCTCGGCGTCGAAGGCGAGGGTGGTGGGCTGGCTGGTGGCGGCGGTGACCGTCTACGCCGGCTGGTCGACCCTCGCGGTGACGGTGCCGGACCTGTGGCCTGTGTGGGCGCTGATCCTGCCCGCGTTGGGCGGCAGCACCTGGGTGCTGGCCCGCACCCACGAGTACCTCCTGCGGTACGCGCCGCCGGCGGCGCCGTCGCCGGCCGCGGCCGCGCTGACCGCCGGCGCGCACGCGCCGCTCGCGCTGACCGCCGGCGACCTGAGCGGCCCCCGTGACGGGGAACCGCACCTGGCGTGGCTGCTGCGCCTGGCCGTGCACAAGGCCGGGCTGGAATGGCTGCGCATCTCCAACCCGCAGATGGTCGGCCCGGCCGACCGGCCGTTCGGCGCGCGGGTCGAGGCGTGGGCGCCGATCGAGCTGCGCCGCATCGTCAACGGCAAGGTCAAGACGGAGACCGCCCCGCAGCTCGACGACCACCACGCCCGGCGCATCGCCCTGGCCCTGCGCGACATCACCCGCCGCGACATCGCCCCCGACTGGGTGAGCATCAGCGAAGACCCCGGCCGGGTCGGCGTCTACACGATCCAGGCCAACACCGAAGACGTCATGAAGCGGATCCGCCCCTACCGCGAGCGCGTCGACGAGCTGGTCGACCCTACCGGCCGGCCGATCTGGCGGCGCCTCGCCGAGCCTTCCTACGCGCTGTGGGGCATGGACGGGATGCCGATCGGCGTCGACGTCGCCCGGCACGCCTGGATCCTCGGCGCGTCGACCGGCGGCAAGTCCGCCTACATCCACCGCGAGTGGGCTGACGTGACCCGCTGCGAAGACGCGCTGATCTGGGTCGCCGGCACCCGCAAGTTGTACGACCTGGTCGGGCAGTGGCTGGAGCCCTACCTCGGCACCGACGTGCGGCCGCCGCTGGACTGGGTCCGCGCCGACGCCGAGGGCGTGCTGCAGATGCTCATCGCCGTGATGGAGGTCGCCCGCTGGCGCCAGGACCAGCCGTTCTCCGCCCGCCACAACTTCAAGAAGATCATGGTCTACATCGACGAAGGCAGCTTCGCGCTGAACACCAAGAACAAGGTCAAGTACGACGGGGCGGAGGTCACCGCCGGCGACATGTACGCCGCGTGCACCCAGGCGGTCGCCTCCGCCGGGATCTACCTGGTCGTGGCCACGCAGCGCGGTGTGCACCACGCGTTCGGCGACAACGGCGGCGACGCCAGCGCGAACATCGCCCGGGAGATCATGCTCATGTCCGGTGACGAGCAGGAGGCCGGCCGAGTCACCGGCAACTACAAGCTGCCCCCGCTGCGCCACCGCGGCGAGTGCTACGCCCGCCTCGGCGACGGCGAGCCGGTCCGCGCGAAGATCGAGTACGTCCAGACCTGCGACCCGTCCAAGCCGGTGCTGCACGACGGCCCGCGCGTCGACGAGATCTCCTGGAACCGCAGGCACCACCAGCGCGACCTTGACCCCGGATCGGCGCAGGCCGCCGGCCCCGTCTACGCCGCCCGGCACCAGCTCGTCACCGACGACTACCTGGCCGACCTTCGCAATGCCCGCGCCCGCGGCAAGAAGACGCAGACCGCCGCGCCCGAGCGCGACGGCGAGCAGGCGATGGCCTCCGCCGTCGCCAGCATCTTCCGCAAGCTCGGCGGCAAGCCCGCCGTCATTCCCGCCGCCCCGGCGCCGGCCGCAGGCGAGATGCCGGCCGCCGAGCCGGTGGAGCCGACGCCGCTGGCCGGTTATCGCACCCGCGCCGACCGGGTCGAGGCCGCGGTGCGCCACATCTGGCGCACCACCACCGCCCCGGCCGGACCGCGCGACATCCTCGCAGCGCTCCAGGACGCCGGCGACACCACCGTCACCCCGCAGTTGGTCGCCAACGCGCTGACCCAGCTCGGCCAGCAGGGCCGGGTGGTGCGGCCGCAGACCGCCGACAAGCGGGAGGCGACCGGGCAGTACCTGCCGCCCGAGGCCGCCACCACCACGACCACGACGGTCACGGCCAGTAACTCATAACCCTTCATAACCCGGGCGCCCTCCCCCCGGGTGAGGGGGCCCTATGCAGGATCCGACCCCCTCCCCCACCGCTGTTATGAACCCGACTGTTAGGTCACCGTCCGTAAAGGAGAACGCCCGCCATGTCTGCCCGCCCCGCCGAACTCGAGTCCGAGATCCGCCGCCTCACCCGCCAGCGCGACGCGCAGCCGGCGGACACCCTCTACGCCCTGACCCACCAGCAGCGCATCGACGAACTGTCGGTGGAGCTGATCGCCTGGCAGCTCGACGGGGCACGGATGCGCGCCGCCGAGCACGCCATCCGCGCCGCCGCCCGCCGCCGCCACCGCGCCCACACCGGCCGGCGCCGGTGGCCGGCCGTGGCCGGCGGCAGCGGTCTGCTCGGCACCGTGGCCACCGCCGGGCACCTCGCCGCCAACGCCGGCGGCCCGCCGCTGATCGGCGGAACGCTGCTCGGCGTGGCCGCCGTCGCGCTGGCGCTGACCGCACTCGACCGCGCCCGCGACGCCCGCGAGCTGGCCGCCGCCGCCACCGACATGGACGCCGCTCAGGACCAGTACGCCGCGGTCGTGGCCAGCCACGCCGACGCGATCGCCCCCGCCCGCCCGCTGCCCATCCACAACCAGGAGACGTCATGCGCCAGCCCGCAGCCCCCGGCAACCAGCCCGTCCAACGCCATCAGCACGACCCCGGCGTCCGTTGCTGCGATCGCTGGCCCCCGGCCGAGCGCGTGACCACGGTCGGCACGATCCTGGCCGACCGCCGCCGCCTGGTCTTCGCCGCCGGCTACACCGGCTGGCTGCTGGCAGCCCTGGCCGCCGTCGTCGCTGTGCACGCCCTGCTGCTGCCGGCCACCACCGACTGGGCCGGCGCCCACGGCCTGTGGGGCTGGGCCGTGTGGGCGGGCTGGGCCGCGACCAGCCTTGCCGCCCTGCACCAGGGCGTGCTGGCCCGCCGCCGCTCCCGCACCGCCGTGTACGTGCTGCACGGCTGCGCCGCGGCCGCCGCCCTCATCGGCATCGCCGCCCCCGGCGGCTGGGGCCAGGCCCTGACCGCGATCGCCGGCGCCGCCGGCGCGTGGCTGGTCGCCTTTCTCGCCGCCCGCCGCTGACCCACCCGACCGAACCGATCGAAGGAGAACCGTGCACACCACCCCCGACCCCGACCGGCCGCGGCTGGCCCTGCTCGACACCGACACCACCATCACCGGCCGGCGAGGGCTGGCCGCGTGGTGGCGCACCTCCCGCGCCGCGCGGGCCGTGCGTGAGGGCTGGCCGATTGTGGTGGCCGCGCTGATCGCCCTGACCGTGGCCGGCGGACTGCTGTGGCTGCTCTGGGTCGTCATCGCCGGGCTGCTGTCCGGGCTCGGCGCGGCCGCCACGGCGGTCGGCGACGCCGCGCCCGCCCTCGGTTCCTGGATCACCGACGGGCCGATCACCCGCTCGATCTCCGACCCGGTGCGCGCCTATCTCGACGCGCACACCACCGGCCTGCCGGCCAGCGGCCGCGACGCCTGGATCGCCTGGCTGGTCGCCGTCTGCGCGCTCTACGCCGCTGCGGTGTCCGGATCCACCTACGGGCGCATCGGGTGGGCCGCGATCGGCGTCCTGACCGGCGCGGCCGTCTACGCCGGCGCCCCGGCCGGCACCGGCCCGGCCGCCGCCGGGCTGACCGCCGTGGTGTGGCTGACCCTGTCCCTGCTCGCCTACGCCGGCCCCCTCGCCGGCAGCGCGGTCGCCGCGATGGTCGCCGACCTCACCGAGTCCCGCCAGCGCGCCACCGTCCGCACCAGCGACGCGTCCTGACCGGACCCGGCCGCCGCGCTCCCTTTTCCGCCGACCCGTCGATAGCACCCACTGAGGAGGAGCCATGACCACCACGACCACCCCGACGACCAAGGCCACCGTCCCGACGATCCCGGTGCGGCTGTACCTGAGCGACAACGACCCCGAGTACCCCCGCACCGAGCAGCGGGTCGTCACCGGCTGGCCCGTCGCGCCCGGCCTGGCTGTCAACGTCACTCTCGACGACGACGGGCAGCGCCTGGACGGCCACTACAGCCTGACCCACCTGCCCAGCGGCCAGGCCATCGCCCGCCGGCTGTGCGCCCGCCACGTCGACCAGGCAGCCGTCGCCGCGATCGCCACCGGCGTCGACTGGACCGAGCCCGCCGAGCAGATCGTCGTGGACGAGCGCACCGTCCCGCTGCGCCCCGGCATGGCGGTCTGGGACTGGTGCGGCTACGACCACTTCTGCCAGGCCGAGGCGTACCCGCGCCCGGACTCCCCCACCTACTCGACCAGCCAGTAACGCCGCGCGGGCGGCCCCTCCGCCTTCCCAAGCTCCGGGGCCGCCCGCCACTCCCTGATCCCATGCGAGACGTACAGGAGCTGCCCATCATGGTGCCCCATCCCACGCCGCCCGTCCGGCTCGACCGCGCGGTCGGCGAGCTGGACGCCGCTATCACCGGCGTACGCGCCGAGCTGGCCCGCGTCGACCCGAAGGCCAACGGCTACCTCCAGGTCGCCGGCGTGCTGCTCGGCGCCGGCCTGGCCGTGCTCGCCGGCGCCGGCGACCAGCTCGGCCCCCTCGCCCTGGCCGCCGCGGCGGCGACCGCCGTAGTGGTCGGCGCCGCCCTGGTGCTGCTGGTGCTGGCCTGCCGCCCCCGCCTGGACGGCGACCACGGCCCCCTCGCGTACGCCGACGCCGACCCGTACGACGTCCTCAACCGCCACGCCGGCGGCGACGTCGACCAGGACGTCGACGAGCTGCTCGCCCTCGCCCGCGCTCGCGAGCTGTGCTGGCTGTCCCGGACCACCCGCGCCAAGTACGTCGCGATCCGCCGCGCGGTGCCGCTGCTGCTCGCCGGCTACGCCGGCGCGGCCCTGACCGCCGCCGCGGCGATCGGCCAGTGGTGACCGTGGCCAGCGATTACCGCCTGGACGTCGTCACCGACCCGGATCCGGACGTGCCGCAGGCCGTTCTCTACTTCACCGCCGCCGGCGTCGACCCCGCCTGCCGGCAAGCCCAGCGTCTCCTGGCCGCCGTCGGCGGGCCCGCCGACCGCTACGGCGAGCTGTACGCCGGCGACGAGGTGGACCGCGCCGTGCACGTCGACACCATCCACCTGCCCGCATGACCGTTCACCGCGTCACGTCCGGGCGGCCCGCCAACGCGGGTCGCCCGGCTTATCCCGGTATGTGCGTAATCCTGGTGGAGATCCACACAGGACGACCGGCCACGGCGCGTGTTGGGGCACCTGCTCGTGCGGAAGTCACCGTAAGATCCACGGGTCACGCACCAGAAATGATCTTGAGGGAGCGCCTCGGCTCAACCCCTAACTGCAGACAGCAAGAGAGCCCCACACCCCCCATTTGCTTGGCGGCTGAGAAGGGGTCTGAGGCTCCAACAAGCTCGGAGGACACCATAGCACCCACCTTCGGGCTGGGTGCACTCTTGTCTCTACACGCGATCACCGCGTGTCGTCGACCTGCCGGTCAGCGCTCGGCCCTCACCCTGGTTCATCGACCACCGGCGGTGGTCCGATGACGCTGAGCGCACCCGCCCCTCACGCCGCGTCGATGTCGGCGGATCGTGTCGTCGCGTCTGGGCACTGCCCGGTTTGCGCAGCGTTCGGCCGCACGGTCCTGGCGGCTGAGGGCCGCACGCGGTGCGCGGTGCACACCGGACGGCCGGCGCTGCTGGTCGAGACGACGCGTACCGGGCAGGCCCGCCTGGTGGCCCCGGCCGGTGCCCGCCGCCGGATTGCCCACCCGACCGGCGTTCAGGTGTCGTGCGTGTCTTGCGCGAGCGCTGGTCGGGACACTCAGGGCCTGCCGCGCGACGGCGACGGCTCGGATCCGCTGTGCATCCCGTGCTGGCGCACCCGCACCGACGCCGCGCGCCGGCGGCACGCCGCCGAGCTGCGCGCCGCCGCCCTCGATGACGTCGCGCCGGCGTGCGCGGCGTGCGGCGAGCCGGACCCGTCGCCGGCGTGCTGGCTGTGCGGCTACTCGTGGCTGGCCGAGCAGCGCGCGAGGTTCGCCGCCGACCAGGCCGCCGCGGCCGCCGCCGTCGAGCACCGGTTCGCGGTCCTGGCCGAGCGCACCCGGGCCGAGCAGACGGTGGCGGAGCTGACCGGGTGGGTGGATCGGCTGCGCACCACGATCGAGCAGTGCGCCACCGGCGGCCGCCACGAGCGCGCGGTGCACCTCCTGGCCGACGTCCTGGCGCGGGAGGCCGCAGCGCGGTCCTCCAGTCGTGGGCGCCGCTCGAAGCTGGCCCTGGTGTGCGGGGTCCTGGCCGTCGACCAGGCCGCCCGGATCACCCGGCCCGGCCGGGCACGCACCGCCGAGCTGGCCGGGGTCACCGAGCGCACCGTCACCGACTGCTGGGCCCGCGCCGAGGCTCTGGAGTGGATGCGGCGCACCGTGCAGGGCCGCCGGCTGTCCTTCGAGCAGCGCTGCGCCACCGGCCGCACCTACGACCGGGCCGAGTTCGACCTGGCCCACCTCGCTCCGGAGCGGGCCGCGGCCCGGGCGGCGTACCTGCCGGTGGCGCTGCTGGTCCTCGACGAGCTGCTCGCCCACGCCCTGGTGCTGCTGGAGGCCGCCCACGACGACGTCGACGCCCACGCCGCCCGCGCCGGCGAGCTGACCGACCACGCCGCCCTCGCCCGCCGGGCACAGCTCCGCGCCGCCGTCGCCCAAGCTCGGGACACCGCGCTGACCGGCGCCGAGCTGATCGCCACCGCCCACCTCGGGAATTTCTTCCCCCCCCGCGTAGCGCCTCAAGGTGAGTACTTCAGTTCCTGTTTGTTCCGGGGTTTGGTCCAGCCTCCGAAAATCGCTTACCCCGCGTCGGGCGGGCCGAGTCGGGGGGAGGACGGCGCTTCGCGCTCACCAACTGAGGGGGGTCGAGGCGCACATCGCGTAGCGCGTCCTAGGACGCGCCAGGGCCAGTGCCCGAACCCACGGCGGCCGCAGGCCCGTCCAGAGTGGCACGGGTGGGCGTATCCCCTGGCCCAGGGCATCCAGCGGGCACTGGAGTGGCTGGAGGGTGTGCCGCTGCCTCGGGTGGCGGCCGCGATCGGGGCGCGGCTCGGTCCGGACTGGACCGCCGAGGCGATCGTGGAGGCGATCGGCCGGTCCCGGGGCGGCCGAGAGCTGCTGGACGCGCCGCAGCGGCCGCTGGGCTACCTGGTGGCGCTGCTGGAGGCGGCGCTGACCGGCGAGCACGAGCCGCCGCACCTGGCCCGCCGCCGCGAGCAGCACGTCCAGGAGGTGGCGGCCGCGCGCCGGCGCGACGTCGTCGACCAGGCCGCCGTGGCGGCCGCCGGGCTGGCCACCGCCCGGGCCGGCTGGAGCGCGCGCGACGACGCCGCGGCCGCCGAGCGCGCCGGCGCCGGCGCGGCCCGCCGCGCCGCCCTCGCCGCCGCGCGGGCGGCCCGCCGCGGCGACCACGCCGCCGCCCGCGCGATCGCCGCCGCCGACGTCGACGAGTGGCCGCCGGTTGCCCAGCCGGGCGCTGGCGGCGCATCGGACTCGGACCGCTAGCCGTACTCCCCCCAGGTACCTCAGTAAGGCCCGGCCTCTGAAATCGTCTCTACGGCGATATCAGAGGCCCATTTTTGGGATCATGGCGAACCATGATCGATAAGTTATTAGTTTCTAAAACTGAGTAAGTGTTTCTACTTCCTAGAAATTGAAACTTGGGTAGGATGGGGGTCATGACTGAACCGACGACGGTGAGCCCGCCCCGGGGCGTGCAGCCGACCTGCAAGTACGACCAGCGGCCCCTGGCCTACGCGGGCAAGGGCCGCCCGCCGGAGTTCTGCCCGGACGACGAGCGCCGCCACGACGGCAAGACCTGCCGGCAGGCGTACGCCGAGCAGCGCCAGGCGGAGCTGGCCGCCGGCCTGGACAAGCCCCTCGCCGCGTACCGGGAGGCCACCGGCCGGGTGCTGCCGGCCGTGCAGGCCCTCTCGGGCACCCTCACCGACGTCCTGGCCGCGATGGGCGACCTGGACACCTCGGCCGTGGCCCGGGTGGAGCAGGCCGAGACCGCCGCCGTGAGCGCCGTGCAGCGGGCCCAGGGCGCCGAGGACGCGCGGGACGCCGCCCAGCGCGAGGCCCGGACCGCCACCGCGGCGGCCGCCGCCGCGAAGGAAGCCCAGCGCGCTGCCGAGCGGCGGGCCCGCGACGCCGAAACCGAGACCGAACGCGTGCAGCGCGACGCATGGCGGCAGGTCGCCGACGCCCGCGAGGCCCAGGGCCGCGCCGAGGCCGCCGCCGGCGAACGCGCCCAGGCCGTCATCACCGAGACCGGCCGGCGGGAGGCCGCCGAGGCCCGCGCCGGCGACCTGGCCGACCAGCTCAAGACGGTGCGCCGCGACCTGACCGCAGCCCAGGCCGAGACCCGCAAGACCGACGCCGCCCGCGCCAAGGCCGAGACGGCGCTCACCACGACCCGCGTCGAGCTGACCGCCGTCACCGCCCGCGCCGAACAGGCCGAAGCCAGCGCCGCGGCCGTTACCGCAGAGCGCGACACCGCCCGCGCCGAGCTGGCCGAGTCCGAGGCGGGCCGTCGCGACCTGGACGCCGAGCTGCGCGCCGCCCGCGCCGAACTGGCGGCCGTCCGCGAGGCGGCCGAGGCCCGCGCCGCCGACCTGACCGACCAGCTCGCGGCGGTCCGTGCCGAGCTGGCGGCCGCCACCGCGGACCGCGACGCCACCCGCGCCGAGCTGGCCGAGTCCGAGGCGGCCCGCCGCGACCTGGACGCCGAGCTGCGCGCCGCCCGCGGCGAGCTGGCCGCCGTACGGGGCCAGGCCGACGAGTACCGCGAGCAGTGGCGCACCGCCGACCGCGAAACCCAGGCCGCCCGCGTCGACCTGGCCCGAGTGGAGGCCACCGCCCAAGCCGCGACCGAGCGCGCCGAGCGCGCCGAGGCCCGCGTCGAGCAGCTGCACGCCCAGCTCGCCCAGGCCCGCGCCGAGGCGACCCGTACCGACCGCCCGGGCGGGAAGCGATGACCGGCGACCTGGCCGACCTGCTCATCGACGGCGAGGTCACCGGCTGGTGGCTCTACCAGATGCCCGACGGCCGCAAGATCGGCGTGGACGTCGACACCCGCCGGCCGCTGCACTGGACGGTGGATATCCCCGGCGGCGACCTGGTCGACGGACTCACCACCGAGCAGGTACACGCCCTGCTCCGCCATCGGCTGCGCCGGCCCGGACGGTGTCGACACCTGACCCGCCTGCAAGCGCTCACCGGGCGCACTGAGGCCCTGCTTCGCGCCGCCCTGCGCGACCTGACCGCCGCGCGCCTGGTCGTACTGCGCCGCCACGGCGAGCCCGTCGACGACATCGACACGCTCAGCGAACACGCCCGCTTCCAGCTTCACCTCGGCGACGGTCAGCGGCGCGGCTGAGGCAGCACCACGAGAGGCCGGCCGGCCAGCAGCGGCAGCACCCGACAGCCGGCGTCGATCCAGTCCCGCGTGACCGGGCACACCCAGCCGGCGACCTCCACCGCCGTCGCGCGCAGGTCGGCGACCGGCCGGTTGAACATCGGCTCGTGGTGCGCCATTCGGTTACGGGCCTCGTGCAGCCGGCTGACCGCCGCGTGCACTTCACGACGGCGCCGCCCCGGCACCGCGCGATGCAGGCAGCTCCGCCACAGCGTCCCGTCGTAGCGGGTCGCGAGCAGGAACCGCCAGAACCCCAGGTTCAGCTCCGCCACCACCCGCCCGGGCGTCTCCAGACGCCCGTCCCGGGTCGCCCGGGCACGGGCCTTGGCGACATCGCGGCGGCCCTCATCGGTCAGCACGCCGCCCGGATCCAGATACCAGCGCGGTTCCCCGTAGCGGCGCAGCGACCAGGCGGCCAGTTCCTCGTGCAGCGCGTTGCGCAGCAGCACCTCCACGTGCCCGAGCGTGGTGCCCAGCGCGGCGGAGATCTCCGCGTTCCACCGGTAGAGCGCGACGGCGGCCGCCAGGTCCCCGCCGCACGCCGCCCGGTACGGCGCCAGCCGCTCCGGCGACCACCGCCGCTCCAACGTCAGCAACTCTGTCGCGCCCGGTGTCGGCATCAGCCCACCACGCTGCCGAAACGCGCTATGCTCAGGCACGAAGACCCCGGCCAGCCTCTGCCCCGCAAGGGCACGCAGCCGGGGTTTTGACATTCCCGGGGCCGCCAGCGAGCGCGAAGTGACATGCCCTGTTCAACGAACAGCACCCACCGTTCGCCCCTACTTCGCGCAGCCCTGTGCGCATCAGGTGCAACAGCAGTAGGTCACCTGACGGACGTGTGTCCAACACGCGGCAGAGAGGACGCGGATGGTGAGCCAACGGGATGCGGATGGCAGGCTGACAGCGTTCGTAACGGCTGCGGAAAGAGGCCCCCCGATGACCTACACGCTGACCCCGGCTCGGTGGCGCGAGCTACGCGTCTACCGGACTGCCGAGACACCTCGGCGGCTGGCGCTGATCAACCGCAAGGGCGGCAGCGGGAAGACCACCACGGCGATCCAAGTCGCCGCCGCACTGGCGGCGTGGGGAGTGCGAGTGCGCCTGACCGATGGCGACCCGCAGTTCGCCAGCTCGACGTACTGGTTGCCCCCGCAGCGCCCGGCTGGCTACCCGACGCTGCTGGACGTGATGCTCGGCGACAGCTCAATCCGAGAGGCGACCGCTTCGACTACCGTGCCCGGCCTGCGGATCGTGCCGAGCCTGGACACCCTCGGCCGCGTCGACGCGGAGCGCCCGCCCGGCTCTGACACCTTGCTGCGCGACGAGTACGACGACGACCAGGACGACGTCGACGTCGAGATTCTGGACGCGGCCCCGAGCATGGGCCTGGTCACCGTCTCCATGCTCACCGCCGCCACGCACGTGGCGGTGTGCATGAAGACCTCAACCCTGGACTACGTCGGCGCAGCCGAGCTGGCCAAGCCCCTGGGGCTGATCCGCAAGCGGCTCAACCCCACGCTGGAAACGGCCGCCGTGGTGATGGCCGACACCGACGGCGGCACCGTGCTGTCCCGGTCGCTCGACGAGCGCCTGGTCCAGGAGTACCCCGGAGCGCTCGTGCACCAGATCCCGCACAGCGTTCGCGCTCAGGAGGCCCCCGGGGTGCATCAACCGCTTATCGACTACGCCCCAGACAACCCGGTCACGGCGGCGTACTGGAACCTGGCGGCCGCGGTCGTGCCGCGCCTCGGGCTTGCCTGGAAGGTCGGCCCGTGACCGGCGCTCGACGCGGCGGCCGCCGGATCGAGATTCCGCCGGCGGAGTCGGTGCTCACCGAGCTGTACGCCGACCCGGTCCCGATCGCCGACCCGGATCCGTCACCTGGCGTACCTGATGCACACACTCGTTCGAGTGAAGAAGGATCCCCATCATCAACACCTCCGCACCGTGTCCAACACGGTGCGGACACGGCACGGACAGTGGGCAACCGGCGGACCCCGGAGGGCATGACGAGGCATACCATCTATGTCTCTCTGGCTGCCGCCGGCGCCCTGGACGACGCCGTCGACCGGCTGCACGGCGACTTCAGCGGAATGCTGCCTCGTCATCGCATCTTGGCCGAACTGATCGCGGCCGCCGTGGCCGCGACTCCCGCCGTGCGCCAGCAGCTCCGCGCCGAGCTGCTCGCCGCGCTCAGCGACGGGTCCGCCTGACCAGACACCAGCGGCCCCCGGCGGATGCCGGGGGCCGCTGCGCGTGTCGCTACACAGAAGGGCTATCTGGGCAGGCGGTCGTACCGCAGGAACAGGTTGCCCTGCTCGTCGATCAGGGATCGGCGGAGCTGCCAGTCGTCGGCGCCTTGCCCAGCGCCTGACGAGTCAGTGATCCGTGGCCCGGGCACGGCTAGGAGCTGCGGCGTGATCGTCATGCAGATCTCGTCGAGCAGTCCGGCTCGTGTCATCGCGCCGGCGAGCGAAGGGCCGCCCTCGCAGACGAGCCGTTGGTGGCCCTGGCTGCGGAGCTGCTGCACGGCCACCGCCAGGTCGACGTCGGTTTCGCCGGCGACCACCAGGTCGACGTGCTCGGCGAGGGCGGGATCGATGCTGGCCGCCGATGCCGCGGGTGCGATGAGGATCGGGCGGGGTGGGACGTGGCGGCCGGTGTGCTGCTGGAACAGCGGTCCGGTGAGGTCGAGGTCGAGAGATCGGCTGACCACAGCAACGGTCGGGTGCGGCGCCAGGCCCATCGAGCGGCGGCGGGCGATCTGGAGGGCGGAGAGCGGCGTGGGTCCGTACCGCTCCGCGCGGACGGTGCCCGCCCCGATGAGCAGCACGTCGGCGTCTCGCTTGACCGCCTGGTAGACGCGCTGGTCGCCCGGGCTGGACAGCGCGGCGCTGGTTCCGTTCACCGCCGCCAGTCCGTCGATGCTGGTCACGGCCAGCAGCCGCACGTGCCCGGCGTCGGTGGCGAGGCGGTCGTGCAGCTCGTCGTCATCGAGGTCGACCAGCCCAGGCTTGGGCCACATGTCGCGGATGCGGGCGCCGGCGGCCGGAGCGGGCCACCCGGCAAGGCGCCAGGTCAGCTCAGCGACCTTCTCGGCGAGGGAGTCGAGAGCCTGACCGCCGAGGTTCGCGCCGGCGGCGGATCGTGTGGTGGAGTACCGCTGGCCCTCCACCAGGTACTCGACACCCGAGCGATCCATCGAGTAGAGGATGTGCTGGTCGCCGGTCTCGAAGGCCACACCAACAGCGTCGACCCCCAGGTCCCGCTGCACGTCGACGAGCCCGCGGTGGCGGCGGCACTGATCGATCCACTGGTCGAGCAGGTCGGAAGCTGTCTGGGTGCCGACGCCACCGGACAGCGTGGTGGGGACGGCGGGCTGCGGCGGTCGATGAGTGAGCGTCAGGAGGCGCGGCGGCCGGCCCCAGCTCCACGTGTAGCTGAGGTGCTCAAGGGCCGACAGGATCGCCGGGTCTCCCTGGGTGCTGTCGAGCGTCATGGCTGACCGTCCGTGGTGGGAAGCGGCTGCGCTGCGGCGGGCTGGAAGCGGGTGCCGCGCCAGCGGTAGATGTTGCGGGAGTAGATGACGACGAAGGCGATCGACAGGGCGATCATCCCGGGCTGTGTGGTGGCCAGGCCGTAGGTGATCCACACGGCCTGACTGGCGATGCCGTAGATCCACCCGAACCGGGGGTTGTGGCCGCTGATCCACAGCCCGACGATCGACGCCGCGGCGGCGATCCACGACCAGGTCGCCGGGCTCACCGATCGCCCTCGGTGAGGCTGACGTCGATCTCGTACGCGACGCGGTCTCCCGGCACGATCGCCGTGGACACCTCGACCGGCTCGCACCCCCGGTACAGCGTCCGCCAGTGCTCGAACACCGACGTCCCGCCGGGGATGGCCAGCTCGGCCACCTCGGCGGCGGACGGCACGCGGGACTCGAACGCGAGCTTCGCGCGGTCGACAGCGATCCCGCCCGCCATCAGGTGAGCAATCGTGCCCACGCCGGGACGTTCGTCGTCGGGGTTGTTGAGGCCGATGCGCTGCGCGGTCTCCGCCGGCAGGTAGGACCGCGCCACCTGGTGCGGGGCTCCCTCGACGACGTACCGGAACGTCCGCACCAGGAGCCTGTGCTCCGCGTCGACGTCCAGCAGCCGGGCGATCTGCTCTGAGGCCATCACGTAGTCGTAGGTGATGTCGACCTTGGCGTCCGCCCCGGTCATCGCCTCGAACAGGCCCGCCTGAACGTCGGCCCCCCGGCGCGCGGCCGCGTACTCCATGCGCAGGCCCGCGAGCAGGTCGCGTCGCACCACCTGGCGGCGGCGGACGTAGATGCCCGACCCGTGCACCACGGTCAGCAGTCCCTCGGCGACCAGCTCTTTCAGGGCTCGGTCGAGCGCGGAGCGCGATCGCGTCTCGTAGATGGCCATGAGGTCGGCCAGCCGCGGCAGGCGATCGCCGGGCAGGTACTTGCCGGACTGAATCTGTCGGCGCAGATCAACGGCGATCTCGGCGCCTCTGCTCACAGCTCTCAACGCCAGCCTCCCAAAGAGCCCCCGGGAGAGTTGTTGACTCCCCTGGCCTACAGGGTGACACTAGCAGTGTCCCCGAGACAATCCCCTACCAGGGTTCGTTCGGAAACGGGACAAAGCCCGGCGCTACGAACACCGGGCTTCGCCACAGGCGGGTCGCTGACCTTGGGAAGGAGCACGACCCATGAGCATTGTCCACGACCACCCCGGCGCTGGAAGCGCACCACCGACCGTGACGCCCCCCACCGATCTCCTGAACATCGGCGACCCGTGGGAGCGGGCGCGCGCCGCCTCGCGCATGGCCGACCAACTGCACGAGGCTCGCCGCGCCGCCCTCACCATCCGGCTCGCCGCGGTCCGCGAGCTGGTCGAGGGCCGCCGCATCCCCGCCACCGTCGTCGGCCGATTCATCGGCATCACCGGCGGCCGCATCTCCCAGATGCTCGCCGGCAACCGCACGAAGACCGAGCCGGCCCGCACGATGGGGGACGCGGCATGACCGCCCCGACGAAGAAGCACCTGGACCTGGCCATCGCGCTGGCGCAGTTCCGCCAGGGTCTGCCGAAGTTGACGGACGCCGGGCTGGAGCGCCGGGCCGCCGAGGTGGCGGCGCTGCCGGGCTGGTACGCCGGCGAGCTGCGCCGCCTGGTCGACGCCGAGCGCGAGTCCCGCCGTACGACGACCCCGCCGACGGCGCCGACCCGGTCGCGGGCGCTGCGGATCGCCGCCGGCGCGGCGATCGCCGGAGCTCCGGCGGCGGCGCTGACCGGGCAGGCCCTCGCGCAGTACGCCGACCAGGTGCCGCAGGTGCTGCTCTACTCCCCGGCCGTCGCGGTCGGCCTGGTGGCCGCCGCCGTCGGCGCGAGCCGGACGGCCCGGTGGGTCGACGACCGCCGGCACCCCCTCGCGGTCGACGTCGACGAGGCCGACCTGAACCCGCTCGGCAAGGAGCTGCTCGCGAAGGTACGCGCGGCTCGCCTGGCGCGCGGGGAGGTGTGCTGATGGCCGCCTTGCTGGTGGTGAAGGTGCACCTGGACTGGACCGGCCCGGGCCACTACGACCGCGACCGGTCGTTGCCCTGCCGGGTCTGTGCCACCGCCACGAAGATGCGCGACGGCCGCGGCGACGCGTGCCACCAGTCGTGCGCGGAGGACGAGATCGCCCGGGAGCTGCTCGGCACCGGCCGGACCCTGATCGACGACGAGCGGATCCCGACGCCGGCGCGAACCCTGGAGGTGTCGTCGTGACGACGTTGCAGCACGGAACGGACCTGACCCAGCTCGCCGCGACCGACGCCAAGGTGGCCCGCAACCTGGCCGCGGCCGAGCGGGAGCGCCTGGCTGTGCAGACGCGAATCGCATCGGAGGACGCCGCTAGCGAGCGGCAACTGCGGGCGAAGGCGGAGCAGCTTCGACTGGCGGCGCAGAAGGACGCCAACCGCGACGCACGGGCCGAGCGGCGCCGCAAGCAGCAGGAGAACGAGCGGGCCGACCGCAAGGCCCGCCGGCAGGCCCGCCGGGCAGAGCTGGCCGGCTGGTACGCCGGCCGGGTCGCCTACGTGCGCGACAACGCCGCGGCGGTCTACTCCGGGCTGATCTACGGCCTGGCCGTGTCCGGGGCGGTGTACGGGCAGGTCGACGCGGCCCGGGCCAACAACCTGCCCACCCCGATCGGGGTGATCGCCGCGGTGGCCATCGAGGGCACCGGGCTGGCGATGGCGCTGACCGCGCAGCACCAGCGACTCAACGGCGAGCGGGCGATGGTGGCCCGGGCGCTGATCTGGATCTGCACGGCGGCCGCGGTGTCCATCAACGCGATCGGGCACCACGCCGACCCGGTCAAGGCGATCGGCCTGTCCGCGCTGTCCGCGCTGGGGATCATCGTCTACGAGGTCCGCTCCGGAGCGAAGCACCGCCCCGCGCTGCGCGCCAAGGGCATGATCCCGGAGCCGCCGGAGCGGTTCGGGTGGCGGCGCTGGCTGACCTACCCGCGGCAGACCCGCGAGGCGTGGAAGACCGACGTGCGCGACCGGCTCTCCCCCGGCGCGGCCGCGCTGATCGCCCGGGCCGAGGCCCGGCGGGCCGAGCAGCACCGCCAGGCCGCGATCGAGGCGGAGCGTGAGCGGCAGCAGAAGGTGGTGGCCGAGGTCGCCGCCGGTGCCCGGAAGGCGCTGCGCAAGGCCACCGGCAAGGACTCCGGCGCCGCCCTGGCGGCCCTGGCCCGGCTCGCGGCCACGGGCACCCCGGCGCCGCTGCTGGCGCTGCCCTCGCCCGGACGGGCGGAAGCCGAGGCGGCCCGCGCCGACGCCGCCGAGGCCCGACGGGCACTGGCGGAAGCGGAAGCACGCGCCGACGCCGCCGACGCGCGGGCGGAAGCGGCAACGGTGCGTCGGGCGGAAGCGGAAGCGGAAGCACGCGCGGCGATCGAGCGGGCGGAAGCGGAAGCAACTCACCGGGCGCGAGCGGAAGCGGAAGCAGCGACCGCCACGCGCCGGGCGGAAGCGGAAGCACACGCCGCCGCGCTCGCCCGTCGGGCGGAAGCGGAAGCACGCACCGCGCTGGAGCGTGCGCTGGCGGAAGCGGAAGCAGCGCGCGCCGAGGCCCGCGCCGAGACCGGACGCGCCTCGCGCACGCAGGGGCAGCTCGACGCCGCCGGCGCCGAGTGGCAGCGCCGGCTCCAGACCGCTGAGACGGCGCTGGGACAGGCCCGCCGCGAGCTGAGCGAGCAGCAGCACGCCCGCCACCGCGCGGAGGCCCTGGCCGAGGCCGCCAAGCAGGACGCCGCCGACCTGCGCGCCGCGCTGGCCCAGGCCGCCGCCGACGCCGGCCGCCGGCCCCGCCGCACCCCGGCCGGATCGAGCAAGCCGGCCGAGCCGGTGCTGTTCGAGGGCAAGCCGGTCCCGCACGTCGACCGGGTCAGCCCCGAGACCGTCCGCGCGGTGCTGCAGGCCCGCAAGGACCACCCCGACGCCACCCAGAAGGACCTCGCCCCGAAGGTCGGCACCTCCGAGCGGACCGTCCGCACGGTGCTGACCGCCGTCGCCGCCGCCAAGGGCAGCCCCGCCTCATAACAGCTCATAACTGTGGGGCGTGAGCAGCCAAAACGAAGGGAGGAACGCACGATGCAGACGGAGACGACGGCCCCGACGCCCGAGGCCGAGACGGTCGAGATGCCGGCGCCGGACCTGTCGGTGCTGGCGGCCGAGCAGCCGCCGGCGGAGCAGGGCAAGGACGACAAGGCCACGCCGCAGGAGCTGGCGGAGACGACGCCGGCGTCGGTGGGCCTGGTGGTGGCGTTGGTGGTTATCTCGGTCGTCGCCGCCGTGGTGGTGGCGATGTGGATGGTGTCGCCGCTGATGGCGCTGCTGCTGGGTGCCGGGCTGATCGTGGTCGCGGTGCTGGCCGGCGCCGGGTGGCTGGCCTGGCGCAAGTTCACCCGCCGGGACAAGACCGGCCGGGACCGCTTCGGCCGCGACCGCGTCGGCCGCACCGACCGGACCGGCGGGAGGTCCACCAACGGCGGCAGCAAGTCCCCCGCCGGGCGTGGCAAGAACGGCGACAAGTCCGGCAGTTGGTGGCCGTTCGGCCGCAGCAAGACCACCGGCGGCGGGGGGAAAACCCCTGGTGGCGGCGGCAAGACCCCCGGCGGCGGTGGGAGGCCGACCGGCGACGGTGCCGGGCGGAAGAAGGCCGGGGGCGGGTGGTGGCCGTTCGGCCGCAACAAGACCCCCGGCGGCGGCGGGAAGACCCCGGCCGGCGGCAAGGCTCCCGCCGGTGGGAAGCCGACCGGCGACGGCGCGAAGAAGACCCGCGACAGGTCCGGGGGCGGGCGGTGGCCGTTCGGCCGCAACAAGACCCCCGGCGGCGGGAAGACCCCGGGCGGGGGCGGCAAGGCCCCGACCAGCGGCAAGACCCCCGGCGGCGGCGGAAAGCCGGCCGGCAACGGCGGCGCGAAGCCGACCAACAACACCGCGGGCCGTAAGGCCAAGACGGTGGGCGGGGCAGCGCTGCTGGGGCTGCTCGGGCTGGCCCGGGCGGCGAAGAAGACCAAGGCCACGGACGCCAAAACGACCGACGGCAAGGCGGCCGGCGCGGATGGGCCCGCGAAGACGAAGACCGGTCACACGCGGCCGACGCCGGGAGGCCACCGCGCGGAGACGGTCATCGACGTCGACCTGGACGACATCACCAGCCCGACGCCCGGCCGGCCGGGCAGCTCGTCGACCGGCTCGGCCGGGCCGACGACGGGCTCGGCCCGGCGTGCCGGGCCGTTCTTTGACCCCGGCTCCACCGCTGGCAGCGAGCGGTGGGACCGGACGGCACCGACCCCGCTGCGCACCACCCCGCACCACCAGCACCAGGCCCCTGTTTCCAACCACCTTGGAGGACCGGAAATGAGCACCACGACGAGCGACATCGACCAGGACGCGATGCGCGTGGCGAACCGCTACGCCGAGCAGGTCGAGAAGGCGCAGACCCTGGCGGCCCGGGCGCGGGCGTGCCGGGACGCGGCGGACCAGTACCGCCGTGACGCCCGCAACAACCAGGAGAGCGCGGAGAACCACAAGCAGGCCGCCCGCACGATCCGCGACGCCAACGTGGCCCACGAGCACGCGGTGTCGGCGCGGGACGCCGAGGCGGAGGCGGCGCGGGAGATCCTCGCGGCCCGCTACTACGAGGCGCAGGCCGAGGAGTACGAGGCCCAGGCCCGCGCCATCGGCTGACCTGTTCAACCCGCGCGGGGGCCGCGCCGCACCTGGTGCGGCCCCCGCACCCACACCCCGCACGACCAGGCACAAGAACGAGGGAGGACGTCGTGACGAAGCGGCGAGCAGCGGTGGGCATTCAGTGGAAGACGTTCTGGGCCGTGGTCGCGCCGTTCATCAGCGCGGTGTGGGTGGCGGTGTGGCTGGTCACCGGCTCGCCGGTGTGGATCGCAGGGCTGGCCACGGCGCTGCTGGCGGCCGCGGCCGCGTTCGGTGCCCGGCTGCTGGTGCGCATCTCGCCGATGTTCGCCCGCCTCAGCTCGGCGTCGAAGGCGAGGGTGGTGGGCTGGCTGGTGGCGGCGGTGACCGTCTACGCCGGCTGGTCGACCCTCGCGGTGACGGTGCCGGACCTGTGGCCTGTGTGGGCGCTGATCCTGCCCGCGTTGGGCGGCAGCACCTGGGTGCTGGCCCGCACCCACGAGTACCTCCTGCGGTACGCGCCGCCGGCGGCGCCGTCGCCGGCCGCGGCCGCGCTGACCGCCGGCGCGCACGCGCCGCTCGCGCTGACCGCCGGCGACCTGAGCGGCCCCCGTGACGGGGAACCGCACCTGGCGTGGCTGCTGCGCCTGGCCGTGCACAAGGCCGGGCTGGAATGGCTGCGCATCTCCAACCCGCAGATGGTCGGCCCGGCCGACCGGCCGTTCGGCGCGCGGGTCGAGGCGTGGGCGCCGATCGAGCTGCGCCGCATCGTCAACGGCAAGGTCAAGACGGAGACCGCCCCGCAGCTCGACGACCACCACGCCCGGCGCATCGCCCTGGCCCTGCGCGACATCACCCGCCGCGACATCGCCCCCGACTGGGTGAGCATCAGCGAAGACCCCGGCCGGGTCGGCGTCTACACGATCCAGGCCAACACCGAAGACGTCATGAAGCGGATCCGCCCCTACCGCGAGCGCGTCGACGAGCTGGTCGACCCTACCGGCCGGCCGATCTGGCGGCGCCTCGCCGAGCCTTCCTACGCGCTGTGGGGCATGGACGGGATGCCGATCGGCGTCGACGTCGCCCGGCACGCCTGGATCCTCGGCGCGTCGACCGGCGGCAAGTCCGCCTACATCCACCGCGAGTGGGCTGACGTGACCCGCTGCGAAGACGCGCTGATCTGGGTCGCCGGCACCCGCAAGTTGTACGACCTGGTCGGGCAGTGGCTGGAGCCCTACCTCGGCACCGACGTGCGGCCGCCGCTGGACTGGGTCCGCGCCGACGCCGAGGGCGTGCTGCAGATGCTCATCGCCGTGATGGAGGTCGCCCGCTGGCGCCAGGACCAGCCGTTCTCCGCCCGCCACAACTTCAAGAAGATCATGGTCTACATCGACGAAGGCAGCTTCGCGCTGAACACCAAGAACAAGGTCAAGTACGACGGGGCGGAGGTCACCGCCGGCGACATGTACGCCGCGTGCACCCAGGCGGTCGCCTCCGCCGGGATCTACCTGGTCGTGGCCACGCAGCGCGGTGTGCACCACGCGTTCGGCGACAACGGCGGCGACGCCAGCGCGAACATCGCCCGGGAGATCATGCTCATGTCCGGTGACGAGCAGGAGGCCGGCCGAGTCACCGGCAACTACAAGCTGCCCCCGCTGCGCCACCGCGGCGAGTGCTACGCCCGCCTCGGCGACGGCGAGCCGGTCCGCGCGAAGATCGAGTACGTCCAGACCTGCGACCCGTCCAAGCCGGTGCTGCACGACGGCCCGCGCGTCGACGAGATCTCCTGGAACCGCAGGCACCACCAGCGCGACCTTGACCCCGGATCGGCGCAGGCCGCCGGCCCCGTCTACGCCGCCCGGCACCAGCTCGTCACCGACGACTACCTGGCCGACCTTCGCAATGCCCGCGCCCGCGGCAAGAAGACGCAGACCGCCGCGCCCGAGCGCGACGGCGAGCAGGCGATGGCCTCCGCCGTCGCCAGCATCTTCCGCAAGCTCGGCGGCAAGCCCGCCGTCATTCCCGCCGCCCCGGCGCCGGCCGCAGGCGAGATGCCGGCCGCCGAGCCGGTGGAGCCGACGCCGCTGGCCGGTTATCGCACCCGCGCCGACCGGGTCGAGGCCGCGGTGCGCCACATCTGGCGCACCACCACCGCCCCGGCCGGACCGCGCGACATCCTCGCAGCGCTCCAGGACGCCGGCGACACCACCGTCACCCCGCAGTTGGTCGCCAACGCGCTGACCCAGCTCGGCCAGCAGGGCCGGGTGGTGCGGCCGCAGACCGCCGACAAGCGGGAGGCGACCGGGCAGTACCTGCCGCCCGAGGCCGCCACCACCACGACCACGACGGTCACGGCCAGTAACTCATAACCCTTCATAACCCGGGCGCCCTCCCCCGGGTGAGGGGGCCCTATGCAGGATCCGACCCCCTCCCCCACCGCTGTTATGAACCCGACTGTTAGGTCACCGTCCGTAAAGGAGAACGCCCGCCATGTCTGCCCGCCCCGCCGAACTCGAGTCCGAGATCCGCCGCCTCACCCGCCAGCGCGACGCGCAGCCGGCGGACACCCTCTACGCCCTGACCCACCAGCAGCGCATCGACGAACTGTCGGTGGAGCTGATCGCCTGGCAGCTCGACGGGGCACGGATGCGCGCCGCCGAGCACGCCATCCGCGCCGCCGCCCGCCGCCGCCACCGCGCCCACACCGGCCGGCGCCGGTGGCCGGCCGTGGCCGGCGGCAGCGGTCTGCTCGGCACCGTGGCCACCGCCGGGCACCTCGCCGCCAACGCCGGCGGCCCGCCGCTGATCGGCGGAACGCTGCTCGGCGTGGCCGCCGTCGCGCTGGCGCTGACCGCACTCGACCGCGCCCGCGACGCCCGCGAGCTGGCCGCCGCCGCCACCGACATGGACGCCGCTCAGGACCAGTACGCCGCGGTCGTGGCCAGCCACGCCGACGCGATCGCCCCCGCCCGCCCGCTGCCCATCCACAACCAGGAGACGTCATGCGCCAGCCCGCAGCCCCCGGCAACCAGCCCGTCCAACGCCATCAGCACGACCCCGGCGTCCGTTGCTGCGATCGCTGGCCCCCGGCCGAGCGCGTGACCACGGTCGGCACGATCCTGGCCGACCGCCGCCGCCTGGTCTTCGCCGCCGGCTACACCGGCTGGCTGCTGGCAGCCCTGGCCGCCGTCGTCGCTGTGCACGCCCTGCTGCTGCCGGCCACCACCGACTGGGCCGGCGCCCACGGCCTGTGGGGCTGGGCCGTGTGGGCGGGCTGGGCCGCGACCAGCCTTGCCGCCCTGCACCAGGGCGTGCTGGCCCGCCGCCGCTCCCGCACCGCCGTGTACGTGCTGCACGGCTGCGCCGCGGCCGCCGCCCTCATCGGCATCGCCGCCCCCGGCGGCTGGGGCCAGGCCCTGACCGCGATCGCCGGCGCCGCCGGCGCGTGGCTGGTCGCCTTTCTCGCCGCCCGCCGCTGACCCACCCGACCGAACCGATCGAAGGAGAACCGTGCACACCACCCCCGACCCCGACCGGCCGCGGCTGGCCCTGCTCGACACCGACACCACCATCACCGGCCGGCGAGGGCTGGCCGCGTGGTGGCGCACCTCCCGCGCCGCGCGGGCCGTGCGTGAGGGCTGGCCGATTGTGGTGGCCGCGCTGATCGCCCTGACCGTGGCCGGCGGACTGCTGTGGCTGCTCTGGGTCGTCATCGCCGGGCTGCTGTCCGGGCTCGGCGCGGCCGCCACGGCGGTCGGCGACGCCGCGCCCGCCCTCGGTTCCTGGATCACCGACGGGCCGATCACCCGCTCGATCTCCGACCCGGTGCGCGCCTATCTCGACGCGCACACCACCGGCCTGCCGGCCAGCGGCCGCGACGCCTGGATCGCCTGGCTGGTCGCCGTCTGCGCGCTCTACGCCGCTGCGGTGTCCGGATCCACCTACGGGCGCATCGGGTGGGCCGCGATCGGCGTCCTGACCGGCGCGGCCGTCTACGCCGGCGCCCCGGCCGGCACCGGCCCGGCCGCCGCCGGGCTGACCGCCGTGGTGTGGCTGACCCTGTCCCTGCTCGCCTACGCCGGCCCCCTCGCCGGCAGCGCGGTCGCCGCGATGGTCGCCGACCTCACCGAGTCCCGCCAGCGCGCCACCGTCCGCACCAGCGACGCGTCCTGACCGGACCCGGCCGCCGCGCTCCCTTTTCCGCCGACCCGTCGATAGCACCCACTGAGGAGGAGCCATGACCACCACGACCACCCCGACGACCAAGGCCACCGTCCCGACGATCCCGGTGCGGCTGTACCTGAGCGACAACGACCCCGAGTACCCCCGCACCGAGCAGCGGGTCGTCACCGGCTGGCCCGTCGCGCCCGGCCTGGCTGTCAACGTCACTCTCGACGACGACGGGCAGCGCCTGGACGGCCACTACAGCCTGACCCACCTGCCCAGCGGCCAGGCCATCGCCCGCCGGCTGTGCGCCCGCCACGTCGACCAGGCAGCCGTCGCCGCGATCGCCACCGGCGTCGACTGGACCGAGCCCGCCGAGCAGATCGTCGTGGACGAGCGCACCGTCCCGCTGCGCCCCGGCATGGCGGTCTGGGACTGGTGCGGCTACGACCACTTCTGCCAGGCCGAGGCGTACCCGCGCCCGGACTCCCCCACCTACTCGACCAGCCAGTAACGCCGCGCGGGCGGCCCCTCCGCCTTCCCAAGCTCCGGGGCCGCCCGCCACTCCCTGATCCCATGCGAGACGTACAGGAGCTGCCCATCATGGTGCCCCATCCCACGCCGCCCGTCCGGCTCGACCGCGCGGTCGGCGAGCTGGACGCCGCTATCACCGGCGTACGCGCCGAGCTGGCCCGCGTCGACCCGAAGGCCAACGGCTACCTCCAGGTCGCCGGCGTGCTGCTCGGCGCCGGCGCGGTCGCCGGCGCCGGCGGTGGGTGGCGCCGCGGCCTCGCCCGGTCGGCGCGGGTGCGACGGCGACCACGGCCTAACGCCGGCGACAACTCGTTCTTCGCCAGCTGGCTGTGTGGCTCGTGCGACCGGCTGCGCTGCTGCCGCCGGCTCGCACTCGGCCAGTGCGGGCCAGCGGCCCCCGGCGGGTTGAAAGCAGCGTCAGCTTGCGCCGCGCGAGATGGGGTACCGGCGGTCCGGCCTCGCATCCCGCGTAGCTCGGATCACCGTCCACGGGTCACGCCGCCGCCTCGGCGAGACTCGGCGGCTCAAGGCGCGCTCGCACGCACACCTTCGGGCGGGTGCTCGTGCGCACACCGTTCGGCGGTTCGCGGCGGATCGCTGGCGGGCGCGTCCTCGCGTGCGTGTGGGTTGCTCGGCCGCACGCTCTCCTGCGCGGTGCACACCGGACGGCCGGGCCACGACGCGCGTCATTGCCCACCCGGGCGGGTACGCTGGTCCGGGCCGCCGTCCCGG
Source organism: Micromonospora sediminicola (assembly GCF_900089585.1). Classification (NCBI taxonomy): domain Bacteria; kingdom Bacillati; phylum Actinomycetota; class Actinomycetes; order Micromonosporales; family Micromonosporaceae; genus Micromonospora; species Micromonospora sediminicola. The sequence continues at coordinate 33,984 of NZ_FLRH01000001.1, forward strand.
TCACCCGCCGCGCGACGCCGCGCGCCGGCGGCACGGCCGTGCGCGCCGCCGGCGGCGCCGGCTAGCCGCAGCGTGAGGTACTCGTCGCCACGCACATCGCTGTCTGCGTCGAGCAGTGTCAGCTCGTCGTCACATTGGCCGGGCACCGTCACCGGGGAAGGGATGCGGCGCACCGTTGGAAACCGGCCGCACCCACGGGGCCTTCGGTCGCTCCGGTGCCGGTGGCGCGCGGTGGAGCGCTCGCAGCCCTGGGCGTCCGCCCCGTGCCGTCCGTCACGCGGGTCGACACCGCACCGCCGCGCCACCACACAGACGCCGAGCTGAGGCGGGCGCCGGGGCTGCTACGACGTCCTCCCCGGTGCGTTGAACAGGTCAGGCCCCGGCACGCGTAGGGCGGGCCGAGCCGCCGCCGCGTCGCGCCTCCCACGTTGGCGTCGCGGATCGTGCGGGCGGCCTGCTTGTGGTTCTCCGCGCTCTCCTGGTTGTTGCGGGCGTCACGGCGGTACTGGTCCGCCGCGTCCCGGCACGCCCGCGCCCGGGCCGCCAGGGTCTGCGCCTTCTCGACCTGCTCGGCGTAGCGGTTCGCCACGCGCATCGCGTCCTGGTCGATGTCGCTCGTCGTGGTGCTCATTTCCGGTCCTCCAAGGTGGTTGGAAACAGGGGCCTGGTGCTGGTGGTGCGGGGTGGTGCGCAGCGGGGTCGGTGCCGTCCGGTCCCACCGCTCGCTGCCAGCGGTGGAGCCGGGGTCAAAGAACGGCCCGGCACGCCGGGCCGAGCCCGTCGTCGGCCCGGCCGAGCCGGTCGACGAGCTGCCCGGCCGGCCGGGCGTCGGGCTGGTGATGTCGTCCAGGTCGACGTCGATGACCGTCTCCGCGCGGTGGCCTCCCGGCGTCGGCCGCGTGTGACCGGTCTTCGTCTTCGCGGGCCCATCCGCGCCGGCCGCCTTGCCGTCGGTCGTTTTGGCGTCCGTGGCCTTGGTCTTCTTCGCCGCCCGGGCCAGCCCGAGCAGCCCCAGCAGCGCTGCCCCGCCCACCGTCTTGGCCTTACGGCCCGCGGTGTTGTTGGTCGGCTTCGCGCCGCCGTTGCCGGCCGGCTTTCCGCCGCCGCCGGGGGTCTTGCCGCTGGTCGGGGCCTTGCCGCCCCCGCCCGGGGTCTTCCCGCCGCCGGGGGTCTTGTTGCGGCCGAACGGCCACCGCCCGCCCCCGGACCTGTCGCGGGTCTTCTTCGCGCCGTCGCCGGTCGGCTTCCCACCGGCGGGAGCCTTGCCGCCGGCCGGGGTCTTCCCGCCGCCGCCGGGGGTCTTGTTGCGGCCGAACGGCCACCACCCGCCCCCGGCCTTCTTCCGCCCGGCACCGTCGCCGGTCGGCCTCCCACCGCCGCCGGGGGTCTTGCCGCCGCCACCAGGGGTTTTCCCCCCGCCGCCGGTGGTCTTGCTGCGGCCGAACGGCCACCAACTGCCGGACTTGTCGCCGTTCTTGCCACGCCCGGCGGGGGACTTGCTGCCGCCGTTGGTGGACCTCCCGCCGGTCCGGTCGGTGCGGCCGACGCGGTCGCGGCCGAAGCGGTCCCGGCCGGTCTTGTCCCGGCGGGTGAACTTGCGCCAGGCCAGCCACCCGGCGCCGGCCAGCACCGCGACCACGATCAGCCCGGCACCCAGCAGCAGCGCCATCAGCGGCGACACCATCCACATCGCCACCACCACGGCGGCGACGACCGAGATAACCACCAACGCCACCACCAGGCCCACCGACGCCGGCGTCGTCTCCGCCAGCTCCTGCGGCGTGGCCTTGTCGTCCTTGCCCTGCTCCGCCGGCGGCTGCTCGGCCGCCAGCACCGACAGGTCCGGCGCCGGCATCTCGACCGTCTCGGCCTCGGGCGTCGGGGCCGTCGTCTCCGTCTGCATCGTGCGTTCCTCCCTTCGTTTTGGCTGCTCACGCCCCACAGTTATGAGCTGTTATGAGGCGGGGCTGCCCTTGGCGGCGGCGACGGCGGTCAGCACCGTGCGGACGGTCCGCTCGGAGGTGCCGACCTTCGGGGCGAGGTCCTTCTGGGTGGCGTCGGGGTGGTCCTTGCGGGCCTGCAGCACCGCGCGGACGGTCTCGGGGCTGACCCGGTCGACGTGCGGGACCGGCTTGCCCTCGAACAGCACCGGCTCGGCCGGCTTGCTCGATCCGGCCGGGGTGCGGCGGGGCCGGCGGCCGGCGTCGGCGGCGGCCTGGGCCAGCGCGGCGCGCAGGTCGGCGGCGTCCTGCTTGGCGGCCTCGGCCAGGGCCTCCGCGCGGTGGCGGGCGTGCTGCTGCTCGCTCAGCTCGCGGCGGGCCTGTCCCAGCGCCGTCTCAGCGGTCTGGAGCCGGCGCTGCCACTCGGCGCCGGCGGCGTCGAGCTGCCCCTGCGTGCGCGAGGCGCGTCCGGTCTCGGCGCGGGCCTCGGCGCGCGCTGCTTCCGCTTCCGCCAGCGCACGCTCCAGCGCGGTGCGTGCTTCCGCTTCCGCCCGACGGGCGAGCGCGGCGGCGTGTGCTTCCGCTTCCGCCCGGCGCGTGGCGGTCGCTGCTTCCGCTTCCGCTCGCGCCCGGTGAGTTGCTTCCGCTTCCGCCCGCTCGATCGCCGCGCGTGCTTCCGCTTCCGCTTCCGCCCGACGCACCGTTGCCGCTTCCGCCCGCGCGTCGGCGGCGTCGGCGCGTGCTTCCGCTTCCGCCAGTGCCCGTCGGGCCTCGGCGGCGTCGGCGCGGGCCGCCTCGGCTTCCGCCCGTCCGGGCGAGGGCAGCGCCAGCAGCGGCGCCGGGGTGCCCGTGGCCGCGAGCCGGGCCAGGGCCGCCAGGGCGGCGCCGGAGTCCTTGCCGGTGGCCTTGCGCAGCGCCTTCCGGGCACCGGCGGCGACCTCGGCCACCACCTTCTGCTGCCGCTCACGCTCCGCCTCGATCGCGGCCTGGCGGTGCTGCTCGGCCCGCCGGGCCTCGGCCCGGGCGATCAGCGCGGCCGCGCCGGGGGAGAGCCGGTCGCGCACGTCGGTCTTCCACGCCTCGCGGGTCTGCCGCGGGTAGGTCAGCCAGCGCCGCCACCCGAACCGCTCCGGCGGCTCCGGGATCATGCCCTTGGCGCGCAGCGCGGGGCGGTGCTTCGCTCCGGAGCGGACCTCGTAGACGATGATCCCCAGCGCGGACAGCGCGGACAGGCCGATCGCCTTGACCGGGTCGGCGTGGTGCCCGATCGCGTTGATGGACACCGCGGCCGCCGTGCAGATCCAGATCAGCGCCCGGGCCACCATCGCCCGCTCGCCGTTGAGTCGCTGGTGCTGCGCGGTCAGCGCCATCGCCAGCCCGGTGCCCTCGATGGCCACCGCGGCGATCACCCCGATCGGGGTGGGCAGGTTGTTGGCCCGGGCCGCGTCGACCTGCCCGTACACCGCCCCGGACACGGCCAGGCCGTAGATCAGCCCGGAGTAGACCGCCGCGGCGTTGTCGCGCACGTAGGCGACCCGGCCGGCGTACCAGCCGGCCAGCTCTGCCCGGCGGGCCTGCCGGCGGGCCTTGCGGTCGGCCCGCTCGTTCTCCTGCTGCTTGCGGCGCCGCTCGGCCCGTGCGTCGCGGTTGGCGTCCTTCTGCGCCGCCAGTCGAAGCTGCTCCGCCTTCGCCCGCAGTTGCCGCTCGCTAGCGGCGTCCTCCGATGCGATTCGCGTCTGCACAGCCAGGCGCTCCCGCTCGGCCGCGGCCAGGTTGCGGGCCACCTTGGCGTCGGTCGCGGCGAGCTGGGTCAGGTCCGTTCCGTGCTGCAACGTCGTCACGACGACACCTCCAGGGTTCGCGCCGGCGTCGGGATCCGCTCGTCGTCGATCAGGGTCCGGCCGGTGCCGAGCAGCTCCCGGGCGATCTCGTCCTCCGCGCACGACTGGTGGCACGCGTCGCCGCGGATCCGTGGCGGGCCGGCGGGCCGACCGCGCGGTCGTTGGCCGGGCGGTGCCAGCCAGGTGCCGACCGGGCGCGGACCTGCGGCCACCAGTCGTGCGCGAGGGACGGAGCGCCGGGAGTGCTCGGCACCGGCCGGACCCTGATCGACGACGAGCGGATCCCGACGCCGGCGCGAACCCTGGAGGTGTCGTCGTGACGACGTTGCAGCACGGAACGGACCTGACCCAGCTCGCCGCGACCGACGCCAAGGTGGCCCGCAACCTGGCCGCGGCCGAGCGGGAGCGCCTGGCTGTGCAGACGCGAATCGCATCGGAGGACGCCGCTAGCGAGCGGCAACTGCGGGCGAAGGCGGAGCAGCTTCGACTGGCGGCGCAGAAGGACGCCAACCGCGACGCACGGGCCGAGCGGCGCCGCAAGCAGCAGGAGAACGAGCGGGCCGACCGCAAGGCCCGCCGGCAGGCCCGCCGGGCAGAGCTGGCCGGCTGGTACGCCGGCCGGGTCGCCTACGTGCGCGACAACGCCGCGGCGGTCTACTCCGGGCTGATCTACGGCCTGGCCGTGTCCGGGGCGGTGTACGGGCAGGTCGACGCGGCCCGGGCCAACAACCTGCCCACCCCGATCGGGGTGATCGCCGCGGTGGCCATCGAGGGCACCGGGCTGGCGATGGCGCTGACCGCGCAGCACCAGCGACTCAACGGCGAGCGGGCGATGGTGGCCCGGGCGCTGATCTGGATCTGCACGGCGGCCGCGGTGTCCATCAACGCGATCGGGCACCACGCCGACCCGGTCAAGGCGATCGGCCTGTCCGCGCTGTCCGCGCTGGGGATCATCGTCTACGAGGTCCGCTCCGGAGCGAAGCACCGCCCCGCGCTGCGCGCCAAGGGCATGATCCCGGAGCCGCCGGAGCGGTTCGGGTGGCGGCGCTGGCTGACCTACCCGCGGCAGACCCGCGAGGCGTGGAAGACCGACGTGCGCGACCGGCTCTCCCCCGGCGCGGCCGCGCTGATCGCCCGGGCCGAGGCCCGGCGGGCCGAGCAGCACCGCCAGGCCGCGATCGAGGCGGAGCGTGAGCGGCAGCAGAAGGTGGTGGCCGAGGTCGCCGCCGGTGCCCGGAAGGCGCTGCGCAAGGCCACCGGCAAGGACTCCGGCGCCGCCCTGGCGGCCCTGGCCCGGCTCGCGGCCACGGGCACCCCGGCGCCGCTGCTGGCGCTGCCCTCGCCCGGACGGGCGGAAGCCGAGGCGGCCCGCGCCGACGCCGCCGAGGCCCGACGGGCACTGGCGGAAGCGGAAGCACGCGCCGACGCCGCCGACGCGCGGGCGGAAGCGGCAACGGTGCGTCGGGCGGAAGCGGAAGCGGAAGCACGCGCGGCGATCGAGCGGGCGGAAGCGGAAGCAACTCACCGGGCGCGAGCGGAAGCGGAAGCAGCGACCGCCACGCGCCGGGCGGAAGCGGAAGCACACGCCGCCGCGCTCGCCCGTCGGGCGGAAGCGGAAGCACGCACCGCGCTGGAGCGTGCGCTGGCGGAAGCGGAAGCAGCGCGCGCCGAGGCCCGCGCCGAGACCGGACGCGCCTCGCGCACGCAGGGGCAGCTCGACGCCGCCGGCGCCGAGTGGCAGCGCCGGCTCCAGACCGCTGAGACGGCGCTGGGACAGGCCCGCCGCGAGCTGAGCGAGCAGCAGCACGCCCGCCACCGCGCGGAGGCCCTGGCCGAGGCCGCCAAGCAGGACGCCGCCGACCTGCGCGCCGCGCTGGCCCAGGCCGCCGCCGACGCCGGCCGCCGGCCCCGCCGCACCCCGGCCGGATCGAGCAAGCCGGCCGAGCCGGTGCTGTTCGAGGGCAAGCCGGTCCCGCACGTCGACCGGGTCAGCCCCGAGACCGTCCGCGCGGTGCTGCAGGCCCGCAAGGACCACCCCGACGCCACCCAGAAGGACCTCGCCCCGAAGGTCGGCACCTCCGAGCGGACCGTCCGCACGGTGCTGACCGCCGTCGCCGCCGCCAAGGGCAGCCCCGCCTCATAACAGCTCATAACTGTGGGGCGTGAGCAGCCAAAACGAAGGGAGGAACGCACGATGCAGACGGAGACGACGGCCCCGACGCCCGAGGCCGAGACGGTCGAGATGCCGGCGCCGGACCTGTCGGTGCTGGCGGCCGAGCAGCCGCCGGCGGAGCAGGGCAAGGACGACAAGGCCACGCCGCAGGAGCTGGCGGAGACGACGCCGGCGTCGGTGGGCCTGGTGGTGGCGTTGGTGGTTATCTCGGTCGTCGCCGCCGTGGTGGTGGCGATGTGGATGGTGTCGCCGCTGATGGCGCTGCTGCTGGGTGCCGGGCTGATCGTGGTCGCGGTGCTGGCCGGCGCCGGGTGGCTGGCCTGGCGCAAGTTCACCCGCCGGGACAAGACCGGCCGGGACCGCTTCGGCCGCGACCGCGTCGGCCGCACCGACCGGACCGGCGGGAGGTCCACCAACGGCGGCAGCAAGTCCCCCGCCGGGCGTGGCAAGAACGGCGACAAGTCCGGCAGTTGGTGGCCGTTCGGCCGCAGCAAGACCACCGGCGGCGGGGGGAAAACCCCTGGTGGCGGCGGCAAGACCCCCGGCGGCGGTGGGAGGCCGACCGGCGACGGTGCCGGGCGGAAGAAGGCCGGGGGCGGGTGGTGGCCGTTCGGCCGCAACAAGACCCCCGGCGGCGGCGGGAAGACCCCGGCCGGCGGCAAGGCTCCCGCCGGTGGGAAGCCGACCGGCGACGGCGCGAAGAAGACCCGCGACAGGTCCGGGGGCGGGCGGTGGCCGTTCGGCCGCAACAAGACCCCCGGCGGCGGGAAGACCCCGGGCGGGGGCGGCAAGGCCCCGACCAGCGGCAAGACCCCCGGCGGCGGCGGAAAGCCGGCCGGCAACGGCGGCGCGAAGCCGACCAACAACACCGCGGGCCGTAAGGCCAAGACGGTGGGCGGGGCAGCGCTGCTGGGGCTGCTCGGGCTGGCCCGGGCGGCGAAGAAGACCAAGGCCACGGACGCCAAAACGACCGACGGCAAGGCGGCCGGCGCGGATGGGCCCGCGAAGACGAAGACCGGTCACACGCGGCCGACGCCGGGAGGCCACCGCGCGGAGACGGTCATCGACGTCGACCTGGACGACATCACCAGCCCGACGCCCGGCCGGCCGGGCAGCTCGTCGACCGGCTCGGCCGGGCCGACGACGGGCTCGGCCCGGCGTGCCGGGCCGTTCTTTGACCCCGGCTCCACCGCTGGCAGCGAGCGGTGGGACCGGACGGCACCGACCCCGCTGCGCACCACCCCGCACCACCAGCACCAGGCCCCTGTTTCCAACCACCTTGGAGGACCGGAAATGAGCACCACGACGAGCGACATCGACCAGGACGCGATGCGCGTGGCGAACCGCTACGCCGAGCAGGTCGAGAAGGCGCAGACCCTGGCGGCCCGGGCGCGGGCGTGCCGGGACGCGGCGGACCAGTACCGCCGTGACGCCCGCAACAACCAGGAGAGCGCGGAGAACCACAAGCAGGCCGCCCGCACGATCCGCGACGCCAACGTGGCCCACGAGCACGCGGTGTCGGCGCGGGACGCCGAGGCGGAGGCGGCGCGGGAGATCCTCGCGGCCCGCTACTACGAGGCGCAGGCCGAGGAGTACGAGGCCCAGGCCCGCGCCATCGGCTGACCTGTTCAACCCGCGCGGGGGCCGCGCCGCACCTGGTGCGGCCCCCGCACCCACACCCCGCACGACCAGGCACAAGAACGAGGGAGGACGTCGTGACGAAGCGGCGAGCAGCGGTGGGCATTCAGTGGAAGACGTTCTGGGCCGTGGTCGCGCCGTTCATCAGCGCGGTGTGGGTGGCGGTGTGGCTGGTCACCGGCTCGCCGGTGTGGATCGCAGGGCTGGCCACGGCGCTGCTGGCGGCCGCGGCCGCGTTCGGTGCCCGGCTGCTGGTGCGCATCTCGCCGATGTTCGCCCGCCTCAGCTCGGCGTCGAAGGCGAGGGTGGTGGGCTGGCTGGTGGCGGCGGTGACCGTCTACGCCGGCTGGTCGACCCTCGCGGTGACGGTGCCGGACCTGTGGCCTGTGTGGGCGCTGATCCTGCCCGCGTTGGGCGGCAGCACCTGGGTGCTGGCCCGCACCCACGAGTACCTCCTGCGGTACGCGCCGCCGGCGGCGCCGTCGCCGGCCGCGGCCGCGCTGACCGCCGGCGCGCACGCGCCGCTCGCGCTGACCGCCGGCGACCTGAGCGGCCCCCGTGACGGGGAACCGCACCTGGCGTGGCTGCTGCGCCTGGCCGTGCACAAGGCCGGGCTGGAATGGCTGCGCATCTCCAACCCGCAGATGGTCGGCCCGGCCGACCGGCCGTTCGGCGCGCGGGTCGAGGCGTGGGCGCCGATCGAGCTGCGCCGCATCGTCAACGGCAAGGTCAAGACGGAGACCGCCCCGCAGCTCGACGACCACCACGCCCGGCGCATCGCCCTGGCCCTGCGCGACATCACCCGCCGCGACATCGCCCCCGACTGGGTGAGCATCAGCGAAGACCCCGGCCGGGTCGGCGTCTACACGATCCAGGCCAACACCGAAGACGTCATGAAGCGGATCCGCCCCTACCGCGAGCGCGTCGACGAGCTGGTCGACCCTACCGGCCGGCCGATCTGGCGGCGCCTCGCCGAGCCTTCCTACGCGCTGTGGGGCATGGACGGGATGCCGATCGGCGTCGACGTCGCCCGGCACGCCTGGATCCTCGGCGCGTCGACCGGCGGCAAGTCCGCCTACATCCACCGCGAGTGGGCTGACGTGACCCGCTGCGAAGACGCGCTGATCTGGGTCGCCGGCACCCGCAAGTTGTACGACCTGGTCGGGCAGTGGCTGGAGCCCTACCTCGGCACCGACGTGCGGCCGCCGCTGGACTGGGTCCGCGCCGACGCCGAGGGCGTGCTGCAGATGCTCATCGCCGTGATGGAGGTCGCCCGCTGGCGCCAGGACCAGCCGTTCTCCGCCCGCCACAACTTCAAGAAGATCATGGTCTACATCGACGAAGGCAGCTTCGCGCTGAACACCAAGAACAAGGTCAAGTACGACGGGGCGGAGGTCACCGCCGGCGACATGTACGCCGCGTGCACCCAGGCGGTCGCCTCCGCCGGGATCTACCTGGTCGTGGCCACGCAGCGCGGTGTGCACCACGCGTTCGGCGACAACGGCGGCGACGCCAGCGCGAACATCGCCCGGGAGATCATGCTCATGTCCGGTGACGAGCAGGAGGCCGGCCGAGTCACCGGCAACTACAAGCTGCCCCCGCTGCGCCACCGCGGCGAGTGCTACGCCCGCCTCGGCGACGGCGAGCCGGTCCGCGCGAAGATCGAGTACGTCCAGACCTGCGACCCGTCCAAGCCGGTGCTGCACGACGGCCCGCGCGTCGACGAGATCTCCTGGAACCGCAGGCACCACCAGCGCGACCTTGACCCCGGATCGGCGCAGGCCGCCGGCCCCGTCTACGCCGCCCGGCACCAGCTCGTCACCGACGACTACCTGGCCGACCTTCGCAATGCCCGCGCCCGCGGCAAGAAGACGCAGACCGCCGCGCCCGAGCGCGACGGCGAGCAGGCGATGGCCTCCGCCGTCGCCAGCATCTTCCGCAAGCTCGGCGGCAAGCCCGCCGTCATTCCCGCCGCCCCGGCGCCGGCCGCAGGCGAGATGCCGGCCGCCGAGCCGGTGGAGCCGACGCCGCTGGCCGGTTATCGCACCCGCGCCGACCGGGTCGAGGCCGCGGTGCGCCACATCTGGCGCACCACCACCGCCCCGGCCGGACCGCGCGACATCCTCGCAGCGCTCCAGGACGCCGGCGACACCACCGTCACCCCGCAGTTGGTCGCCAACGCGCTGACCCAGCTCGGCCAGCAGGGCCGGGTGGTGCGGCCGCAGACCGCCGACAAGCGGGAGGCGACCGGGCAGTACCTGCCGCCCGAGGCCGCCACCACCACGACCACGACGGTCACGGCCAGTAACTCATAACCCTTCATAACCCGGGCGCCCTCCCCCCGGGTGAGGGGGCCCTATGCAGGATCCGACCCCCTCCCCCACCGCTGTTATGAACCCGACTGTTAGGTCACCGTCCGTAAAGGAGAACGCCCGCCATGTCTGCCCGCCCCGCCGAACTCGAGTCCGAGATCCGCCGCCTCACCCGCCAGCGCGACGCGCAGCCGGCGGACACCCTCTACGCCCTGACCCACCAGCAGCGCATCGACGAACTGTCGGTGGAGCTGATCGCCTGGCAGCTCGACGGGGCACGGATGCGCGCCGCCGAGCACGCCATCCGCGCCGCCGCCCGCCGCCGCCACCGCGCCCACACCGGCCGGCGCCGGTGGCCGGCCGTGGCCGGCGGCAGCGGTCTGCTCGGCACCGTGGCCACCGCCGGGCACCTCGCCGCCAACGCCGGCGGCCCGCCGCTGATCGGCGGAACGCTGCTCGGCGTGGCCGCCGTCGCGCTGGCGCTGACCGCACTCGACCGCGCCCGCGACGCCCGCGAGCTGGCCGCCGCCGCCACCGACATGGACGCCGCTCAGGACCAGTACGCCGCGGTCGTGGCCAGCCACGCCGACGCGATCGCCCCCGCCCGCCCGCTGCCCATCCACAACCAGGAGACGTCATGCGCCAGCCCGCAGCCCCCGGCAACCAGCCCCCGGCAACCAGCC
>NZ_FLRH01000002.1 GCF_900089585.1 Micromonospora sediminicola
CACCGAGTCCTGCCCGGCGTCGGGCATCACCCGATCGGGCACTGCCCGACGCCCGGCACCCGCCGCCGGCCGCTGCCCGGCACTGCCCGGCACTGCCCGATCCGATGCGGCCCTGCCCGACGATCGGGCACCGCCCGAATTCCCGGCACCCACGCGGCGGCCCGGCACCATGACCTCCACTGCCCGGCTCGCACGCTCGGCCCGCACGGCAGCCTCCTCCACCATCGCCTGCGTGGCACCCCGGGCCAGCCGGCGCAGCCGGTACTCCACCCACGGGCGCCACCACCGAGGCGAGGTGGTGGCCGCATCGGCAAGCACGGCCATCCGCGCGATGACGCGCTCCCGCTCGGCGTCCGACGCGGTCAGCTTCCCGGGCCGCTTGATCCGCAGCGCGGTCAGGATGCTGGTCGGCGTGATGACCCACGTCGACTCCCGCTCCTCTTCCCGCTGCTTGCGCTGCTGCTTCATCTGCTCGGTGTCGGTGGCCCGCGGCCTGCGCAACGTCAGCCACCACCGCCCGATCGCCAAAATCGGCAGCGCCACCCGCAGCACCTGGAGCGAGAAGATGTCCGTCCCGAGCGCCGCCACACCGCCCTGCACCACGGCGATGACGAAGGCGTAACCGGCCGCCGCGCCCGGCATCCCCGTCTCGGCCCGCTCCCGCTCCGCCTCCATCAGCGTCGACAACAGCAGCGCCTCGAAGACGAAGAACGCCACGCCAGCGAAACCCGCCGGCAGCTTCCAGGTGTGCAACGCGACGTCGAGCAACGCCTCCGACGTCCAGGCCATGACCACGATCGCGGCGAGCGCGCTAATCCACTTCGCCTTGTCCTTGGCCTTGAAGAACAGCACCAGCGACGCCACCACCAGGCCGAGCGCGACGAACCCCAGCCCGAGCATGACCTGATCGGAGTACTTCTCCCAGAACCCGGTGATCTCGCCCCAGACTTCGCCCATCACGCCCGCACCTGCCTCTGCGTCGACACCTGATCAACAACCCCCACGACCTCGCGGATGGCGAGATCCACCTGAACGGCAAGCCGCGAGGCCTGCCGCTGCGCGTCGACCACATCGGCCGGGAGCCGCACCGCCACGCGGATGTCGAGCCACCCGACGCCGGTCATCCCTTCCGTCCGCACTGCCGTCAACCGCCCGTACCGGGTGCGCCAGGTCATCGTGTCCGACCGGTGCTCCCCGCTCGGGTAGCCCTGCCGCGCCGTGCACTGATGGTCCTGCGCGCACCACTCCGGGCACCGCCGCGCCGGCCGCCGCCACCGGCGGCCCGTCACCTCGTACATCGGTCCTCCACTATCGTCAGACGTGGAGGACCGGCCAGATACGACCTGGCCGGTCCTCTGCTTCCCTACAGCTCGCGGGAGTCCGCGGCGGGCCGCCCGGCCGCGTCGTCGGTGTCGAACAGGTTGCTGACGGCGGCCACGCCCAGCTCCGCCAGCTCGGCGTCGATGGCGGCGGCCACCTGGTCGCGCTCGGCCGGGTTCAGCCCGACGCGGCCCTCGGTGTCGCCGTGCACCGCGACCTGGCCGGCCGCCCACTCCCGCCACAGCGTCGCGACGTCGTGCGGCGGGGTGCCCAGCGCGCGGGCGACCTGGTACAGGCTCGCTCCGCCCCGCAGCGCCGCGTGCACGGCGCTGCCCTGCCACCGCGTCGTCCAGTACGCCAGCGTCGACAGCGCCGCCAGCTCCCGCAGCCCGTCCTGCGGCGTCCACGCCGGGTCCGACTGGTGCACCCAGTCCATCCGGCCGCCCCAAACCCGGGCCACCTCGTACGGGTTGGCCCGCATCGCCTCCTCGTGCGTCGTCGGAAACGTCGCCGCTGCCAACGGCTTGTTGTGCTCCACCCTGTCTCCCCTCGCTGTAGTCACCGTCTCGGCGACTTCCTCCCCATTGTACAGTTCGAAACTGTACAAAGCCAGTCTATGTCTCGGCGTGTTGGGCTTGCCTGCTTTCCTCCGCGAGGCGATGGTGCGGGCCGGACCTGGGGAGGCCCGGCCCGCACCAAGACGGACTACCGGCGGCGGCCGGCGACCTGCTGGAGCTTCGCCATGGCGTCCTTGACGGCCTGGTCGGCCGCCTTGCCGCCCACGACCCGCTGGAGGTTCTTCGCGGCGGAGAGCGAGTCCGCGGCTTGCTGGATCTGCTGTGCCTTGGCCATCGGGGTACCTCCCGATCGAGCCCTGCCTCCGGTGTCGTCAGCACCTCGGGTCAGGGGCGTGGCGTCCGCCGTCTGGCGGCTCCCGCGCGGGCCGGCTCTCCCTGATGTCCGGCCCCACGGTGGCCCGTCAGATCAGCGGCACCTCCTCGTAGCCCTCGGGCATCACCATCGGCTTGGGGCCGCGACGGGGCGCGGGCGGCCGGTACTCGGGCTCGGTGCGACGGATGTTGTCGACGTGCACCCGGTACTCCTGGCCGTCGACGGCCACGGTCACCCAGAGGCCGTGAACCCGGCGCACGGTCGCCTTCGCGCCCTTCCAGCAGATCGCCGGAGCGCCGATGGTCTTCGGGACCAGCCACACGTGCTGGTCTTCGCGCAGGTTCGGGATGGGACTACGCTCGTCAGCCATGGTCGGGGTACCTCCCGATCTAGGCCCCGGGCTGGCGTCGTCAGCGCCTCCCGGGGCTGCCCTGTTTCCTCCCTCTATTGTACAGCCTCAGTATGCTCAATGGTGGCGTTGATGCTGGTGAGAGCGTCATCCGGATGACCAGACAAATAGGACAGTCGAAGCCGGCTCTCGTGTTACGGACCGCGCCGACGACGGACACCGCCACAGTGGCGCAGTTGACCTGAACGGTGACCGCCGACGGGCCGGCTCCCGGGGTCGATCATGGCCACCGGCGGCCCACCCTCCCCCTCCCAGGCGAGCTTTTGACCTGACCTGGTGGCGGGTGGACTCGGCGGCGGCGTGGCCAGAGTGAGCCCGGCGGCCGCCGGCCCATGCTCGGGGCTTGTTCCGCGTGCCGCTCGCTGTCCGTCGACAAACACCGGTGTACACCCATGTACAAGAGCCCACATTGGAGCTACATTGATCGCGGCCGTCATCACAGGGCGGCTGGAAACGATCACGAGAGGTAGCGTCATGGCGATCAGCGACAGCGCGGGCGAGGACTCGACCCACGTCTACGACGTGAGCGGCGAATCCGTGAAGTGGGCGCTGCCCGAGCGCGTGCCGCTGCACTGCGAGCTGGGGCGGGAGGTGTCGACTCGTCTGCGCACCTACAGCGAGGCGGAAGGCGTCAAGCTGCGTCACGTCGTGGAGCGGGCGGTCGACGCGTACCTCACCGATCGCGGGTGGCCCGCCGGGCGGACCCGCTAGCAACGGCAACACCCGGCCAGCGAGGCAACCGCCGACCGGGTGTCTAGGACACGGGATGGAGACCCCGAACCATGAGTAAAGATCGTACGTTCCCGGGCTCGGCGCTCGGCATTGGCCTGCTGGTCGACGCCGCCGGGGTGGCCGCAATCCAGCTTCCCCTTCCCTACGCCGATCTGGCCGGCGGCGGTGCGCTGGTGACCGGCACGACCGTCGCGGGCGTGGCACTGGTGACCTGGGTCGGAGCGCGTCGGGGCACCGCTGGGCAGCTCGACCGGTGGTCGCGGCGCTCGCGGCGCGACGGCGGCGTGGCCAGCCTGCGCGATCACCTGCGCACCACCTCGGCGTGGTCGATGCGTCGGCGCGCGGTGGTGCTGAAGCCGAGCCTGGCGCACGCCAATATGTGGGAGCGGTGGCGGACCCCGGTCAGTGAGTACGCGGCCGAGATCGGCAAGACCGGGCGTCGGCGGCTGTGGATCAGCGCGGAGGACAACATCCTGCGGGTCGCCGGTCCGCGAAGCGGTAAGACCACGGCGATGGCGGGCCGGATCATTAAGGCACCTGGCGGCGTGGTGGTGACTTCCACGCGCGTCGACCTGCTCAAGACGCTGCCGATGCGGGCGGCCAAGGGGCCGTGCCACATCTACGACCCGGGCGGCATCTCCAAGGCCGGGAGCACCATCAAGTGGTCGCCGCTGACCGGCTGCCGCTCGACGGCGATCGCCGCGAAGCGCGCGGCCGCGATGCTGCCCGAGTCCGGCTCCGATGAGGGCGAGCGGTGGGACAAGCAGGCCCGCCGGGTCCTCGCGGTGCTCATGCACGCGGCCGCGCTGACCGACCGGCCGATGCGCCAGGTCCAGGCGTGGCTCGACGTCGACGGCCCGGCGCTGCGCGTCGCCGCGACCGAGGTCGAGCAGGCGCTGGAGGACTCCCCGTCGGCCAGCGCCCAACGGGCGGCGGCACGCCAGTTCTACGGCACCGTCGACAAGACGCGCAGCTCGATCGTGACCACCGCGATGGTGGCGCTTCAGTGGCTGACCGACGATAAGGCGGCCGCGATCGGCGACTGCGAGCCGAGCGAGTCCATGGACCTGGACGACCTGCTCGACCGGCGCGGGACGATCTACATCCTGGGCAGCAAGGAGGGCCTGACCGCCCCACTGACCGGCGCCCTGGTCGCCGAGGTCATCCGCCTCGCGGAGATCGTCGCCGAGCAGCGCGGCGGCCGTCTCGACCCATGCCTGACGCTCGTCCTCGATGAGGCGGCCAAGGTCGCGCCCGGCCCGCTGCACGAGTGGGCGGCCGACTGCGGCGGCCGGGGCATCGTCCTGGACGTCGCGGTGCACAGCCTCGCCGCGATGGAGCACACCTGGGGCGACCACGCCGCCCGGATGATCCTGAGCACCTGCAACGCCATCCTCGTCGGCGCGGGCTGCAAGGACCCGCACGACCTGGCCCACTGGGAGGCGCTCAGCGGCGAGCGCAAGGAGATCTCCGAGACCCGCGACAAGGACGGCGAGGTGACCAGCACGACCGAGATCGGCCGCCCGGTCATCACCGCCGCCCAGATCGCGCAACTGCCCAAGGGCATGGCAATCGTCTACGGACTCGGCCCGGTGTCGATCGTCAAGACCCCCAACACCTGGAAGTGGCGCTCGGTCCGCAAGGCGCTCGCCCAGGCCGCACGGCAGATGCCCCAGCAGACCCGCTACGAGGAGCAGATGGCCGCCGAGGACCGAGTGACGGAGCCCGCTCAGTGACCACCCAGACCAACGACCCGGCCTCGGCCGCCACGGTTCGCGCCCTGGCGGCCGAGGTCGAGGCCGTGTCCCTCCAGCTCCCCGACGTCTACCGCCAGGTGGAGGCCGTCCAGGAGGTCGCCGACGCGGCCCAGCGCGGCGTCGTCGTCCTGGCCGAGGCGATCGAGCGCCTCCGCGCGGCCGGCGGCTCCAGCGAGACCGGCAGCGCCGACGACCACAGCAAGCCGACACCGAGCTGGCTCACCATCGACGACCCCGGCGCGGCCGCGGCCGCGCTCGGCGAGCTGGCCGAGTGGCTCAGGACGGTCTACGTCCGGTACAGCGGCGCGGCCCTGGGTGACTGCTGGCTCTGGCACCCCGACGTCGTGACCGAGCTGCTCGCGCTGCGGGAAGCGTGGATCTCGGCGTACCAGGGTCCCCGCGCCTCGGCGGAGACCGTCATGGACTGGCACGACCGGTACCGGCCCGGCACCGTCGCCCGCGTCAACGCCGCGCTGGGCCGCTGCTACCTCCAGCAGCACCTGGCGACCGGGGAACTCAGCTACAGCCCCGCGCGGCTCTCGGCCACCGAACAGGTCGCCGACATTGCGCGCTGGTGGGCCACCTCCCACGGCGACACCGCCGCGCCGCCGCCGAGCCCCAACGTGGTCGCCGAGTCCGCGGCCGCCCGCTCGACCCGCAGCACCTACTGACGAGAGGACCGGCCCATGCCCATCACGCCTCCCGCTGACCTCGTGCAGCAGACGACCGCCCTCATGGACGCGGAGACCACCATCACCCTGGCCGGCGTGCCCTGGATCGTCTCCATCGTCGGCGACTGCCCGGACGACGGCTGCGCGGCCGTCGTCTGGCTCACCGCCCCCGACGCGCCCCAAGGCCCCGGGCTGACCCTGCACCTCCCGCCCGGGCAGCAGCTCCCCCACGACTGAACAGATCAACTATTTGGCCCCTGGTGTCGCGGTTCTTACCAACACCCCTGAACCGACCGCGACACGGAGCCCCGGACCACGATCGGTCCGGGGCTCCGCCATGTTCGAGGGCCACCGCACTTGCGCTAGATCATCCTAGGACGCGGTAGGCGATGAGGCCAGCCTCCCACCACCGTCGATGAGCTTTTCGACCTGGCGACGATTCCCCGGAATCGCCTCGCGCGCGCACGCGCACGCGCACGCGCGCGCACGCGTAGGTCCGTACGTACCCGGCCTCTACTACCACCGATCACGTGGTCCAGACCGTCTCCAAGCGGCGTAACGTCCCGGCCACCATCGACCCGCACCGGGTCCGCCCTGGTCGTCTTTCGGCCGGGCACGGTCGCTTGTGGCCCCCTGTTGAGCGCTGTCTCCTGCGGCACGGACCTCGACGGGCCCCGTCCCCCCGAGTCGAGACACGGCGGTGCGTGGGGGTCGACTCGGGGGGAGCGGGGGCCTGATGGGCTCCGCTGCGTCGAGCACTACCTCGACGCCAGGGCGGGATGTGCGACGCGCTCTTGGCACCGGGCACCGCCTGGTGGCGGGAGTCGTTCCCGGTGCGCCGCTCTGCGCGTGCCGTCTCTGGGCCTGCCGTGTTCTACCTCCGGTCTCACGACCGGGGCAACGAGACGCGACGCGTCGCTCCTGTAGCCCTACTGCCTCACGGCTCTCACTACACCCGGGGGCTAGCCGGTGGGCGACTTGAACCCGCCGTGCGCCACTCTCGGCGGGTCCGGGTGGATCAGATGCACCCGGGAGCGTGTTCCGGTACGCTCACACCTGCTTGACTTCAGACACCAAGCAACCTAGAGCGCCGGCCCAATGGGCCGGCGTTTCTGTTTGCCGACACGCCGAAAAATGATCACCTAGGCGCAGGCCGATTTTCCGCGTGGTGGCGTCGTGTCGGAGGGCCGTGGGACCCTACCGGTGTGGACGAGGTGTATCTGCGCATCCCGCGCGGCCGGCTCCAGGTCCCGGCCGAGCAGTTCGCGGCGTCGCTCAACGCCTTGGCGCGGCGGCTGCGCGTAGATCCTCGCGACCGGTACGCCGCGGGCGCGCTTGCCTGCGGCCAGTGGATCGCCGACCTGACTGCCCGGCACCCGGTGACCGGTGACGCTGAGCCGTGCACGACGGAACGGCTGGCCTCCTGCCAAATGGCCGCGGCCGCCGTGGTGTACGGCTGGGCCTGGGCACCAAGCGGAGTCGATCCCACCTGGGCGACCGGCGTCCTCGCCATGGCCTCCTGGACTCGCGGAGCGTCCCGACGGCCGCCGATCGCGCTCTCCACTCACCGGGCCGCCTGACGGCTCCTGTACAGCGATGGCCCCCACCGATCGGTGGGGGCCATCATCATCCGCGGCGCAGGGCTACAGCTCGGCGGCCAGCTCCTGCTCGCGCGCGGCGCTCTGGTCCGCCATCCGCCACGCTACCTCGCGGGCCTGCCGCACGGCCTGATCCTGGTCGACCTGGCGCGCGGCCTCCGCCGAGCGCCGGTCCGCCAGCTCGTCCAGCGTGTGTCGGGCTCGCGCCACCGCTGCGGCGGTCTCCGCCATCGTCGGCACCCCGCGCGGCATCGCGGGCTCCTCGACGGCGGCCGCGGCCTCCTGGCCGGCGGCCACGCTCTGCGGCTCGACGTCGACCTGCCGCTCGGCGACCGGTGCGCTGTCGGCGACCAACGGGCCCGCGGCCGCCGACCGCTCGGCCGTCTCCGGTGCGAGGTCAGCCTCCGTGACGTGGCGGTGCGCGTCGTCCTCGACGCGAGCCCGCGCCTCCTCCGCGAGCCACTCTTCCGCCGTGGTCAGGTCGTCCTCCGCCGCGATGCTGACGCCGCGCTCCACGAGGGCCTTCTCGGCCCGCGCGGCGGCCGCGCGGGTCTCGGCGGTCTCGGCGTACCACTGCCCCCGAGCCTCGTGCGCCAGCGTCAGCCGCCGCTCCTGCTCCTCCAGGGCCTCGGCGAGCATGGCCCGGTGCGCCGCCTGATCCCGCAGCCTCGCGGCGTCCTCCGGCGTCTCAGCGACAGCCGCCTCCGAGGTCAGCCGCGCGGCGTCCTGCCGGTGCCGGGCGGCGGCCTGCGCGGTGGCGCGCAGCTCGTCGCCGACGTACGCCGGTGCCCACGTCCGCTCCCGCTGCATGGCCCGCACCCGCACCCGCAACGCCCCGTCGGAGAGCTCGGCTTCCTCCCGGCCCGCCTCCGGGCGGCCCAGCGCCCGCCAGGCGGCATGCCAAACGGCCCTGTGCTCGGTCTGCCCCGGAGGCGGCGCGGTACCGAGCGCCACGGCCGGGTCGGTGTGCCCGGTCGCCTCCCGCGCCAGCTCGACCGCTCCGGCGCGGTGTTCCCACTCCGCCCGCTGGATCGGGTCCGCCGGGGGCTCGCCGAACGCCTCCACCGCCCACTGCGGCAGGTCCTGCGCGACCTGGGTCGACAGCTCCCGGCGTCGGTCCTCCATCAGGGAGCCCAACGTCGACATGTAGCGGGTCCACTCTCCGCTGAGCCCTGCCGGTGTCGCCTCGGCCAGGTCCGGCACGATCGGCGTGGGCGCTGATCCCACCACCTCGGTAATGCGGTGGTGCAGCACCTGGCCCAGCGACCGAGCGCCGGCGAGCGACCTCTCGCCCACCGCCTGTGCGAGCAGCTCGGCCGGGTCGTGCCCGGCCAACTCCGCCGAGCGGAGCAGCCGCGTGAGCGGCCCCATCGCGGAGTCCGCGGCGAGCGCAACCCGTTCCTCGTCGGTGATCTGCCCGGCGGCGGTCAACCCGTCGAGCACCTGAGCGACCCGAGCGTCGGAGATGAGCTGCACACCGTCGGCGTACTGGTCGATCAGCGTGGCGGCCGAGCGAACCCGGCGGGCCTCCTCAGCGGCCTGGTCGAGCGCCGTGCGCTCCTCCTCCGCGCTGGCGGCGAGGTCCCGCAGCACCTGGGTAGCCGTGCGCGGGTCGGTGGCGTGGGTCTGCCCGGACGGAGCGTCCGGAGCCTCGGCCCGAGTCGTCACGTAGGCGGTGCTGCGCAACCGGCCTCGAGTCAGCGCGACGTACAGCGCCGACCACCGAGTTCTGCTGCTCACCACCCCGTGGGCGGTGTCCACGGTCAGGCCCTGCGCCGCCGTGGTGGTGGAGACGTAGCCGAGCGCAACGTCGGCCGCCACATAGTCAGCGGGCAGCCGCACCGGACCACGGCCGGACAGCGACTCGGCCAGGATCGACCCGTCCGGCCCGATCTCGGTGACCCGATACCGGGCGCGGTTGGCCAGCCCGAGCGTGCGATCGGTACGCCGACACTCGATCAGGTCACCGACCCCGGCGGTCGTGCCCTGCAGGCCGAGCGCGACGCCTTCCTCCTGGACGTGGCCGAGCGCCACCAGCTGCGCGCGGATGTACGCGCCGACCTCGGCCGCCTCCTCGTTGGTGGTCACGATGACCCGCGAGTCCAGCCCCGCGAGGTGGTCACCGATCCACGCCTGCGCGGCCAACCGGCCGGCGGACTCCGCGGTGCCGCCGTCGACCACCCGGCCCCGCACGTCGTACTCGTGGATAACCGACTCGTCGCCCTCCCGCAGACGCAGCGACGCCGACCGCTCCCACTCCGCGGCGAACCTCCGAACGTCGACCAGGGCGTAGGTCACCGCCTCGCCGGTGAGCATCGACATACCGCCACCGGCACCGACGGCGGCGAGCTGACGCGGGTCGCCGGTCAGCAGCCACTTCGCGCCCGCGGCGTCCACGAACGACTTGATCCGGTTCAGCACGTCGGTCGAGACCATCGCGGCCTCGTCGACCACCACCAGGTCGTCGGCGCTGAGCCGCAGCAGCTCATCACCGAGCAGCGGGCGTCCGGCCGCGAGGCGCTCCTGCGCGGCGAGCCACCGGGCGATGTTGCGGGCCGTCACCCCATCACTGCCCATCTCGGCGAGCACCTCGGTCGCGGCCTGCCCGGTCGCCAGCCCCGTCACGCGGCCGCCGACCAGATCCGCCCACGCGTCCGCGAGGTTGCCCAGCGCGTACGACTTGCCCGCGCCCGCCGGACCCACCAACACCTCGGTGGCAGCGCCCGAGGTCAGCACTCCCTCCAGCGCGGCGGCCTGGTCGGCACCGAGGGTCACGCCCCGCTCGGCGGCCGCCGCCAGCCAGCCCCGCACGTCGGCGAGCGGCACCGCCCGGTGGCCACGGACCACCGCCGCGTCCCGCAACGCCTGCTCCGCCCGGATGTGCCCCGAGGTCGCGTACCGCGACCCCGACGGCGCGGCGTACGCCGACCTCCCGTCGGCGCGCCGCAGCTCGTCCGTCACCTCGGCCGGCACCTCGGCGCTGACCTTCACGGTGTCGACCTCGAACAGCGCCCGGTCGACCAGGCTGTCCAGCAGCCGGGCAACCTGGGCACCGTCGAGCCCGCCCAACGAGTCCGGCAGCGCCGCGTTCACCGCGCGCGCCAGGTCGGATCGGGTCCATGCGGCCTGGCCGCTCTGCACCTCGGCCAGCGCCTCGGCGATCACCGCCGACGGGCTCCACTCCTGAGCCTCGGCCGCCGTCGGTGCGTCGCGGTGCACGTCCCGAGCAACGCCAGTGAGCCCCTCGGCCACCTCCTGGCGTAGCTCCCGGTCCCACCGGGCCAGACGCTCGTCCAGCGTCTCCCCGTCGTGCTGCTTGGCGCGGCGCGTGGCCATCGTCGCCTGCTGGCTGAGCCGGGTCATCTCCAGGTTGTTTGGTTCCCGGCCCCACTTCGCTTCGAAGTCGGCCACCAGCTTCTGGACCTTTTTCGTGATCGCCTTCCGCCGGGTCGAGAACAGATCCATCACCTCCTGGCGGATGCCCACGACCTCGCGCGCCTTGCCGTCCGGGCGAGTGGCGAACCGGACCCCGAGGGTCCGGGTCAGGTGCTCCTCCATGGTCCGCTCCCCGACGGCGGCCGCCGCGCCTCGCCAGTGATGGATCGCCCGGGAGTCGAGCGTCCGGACCTTTCCGTCGGCGCACACGACGCGGTTGAGGATCGCGTTGTGGATGTGCAGTTGTGGATCATGGTCGCGCGAGGTGTGCTGGAAGAACGACGCCACGGTCCAGTCGTGCGCGTCGACCCACCGCCCGGCACCGCCGCCGTGGTGCCCGGCACGCGAGTACCCGGCGTTGTCTGCCAGGTAGTCGAGCGCTGCCCGATTGCCCTGCCAGATCGCCTCCTCCACTGCCCGGCGCTGCGTCCGCCACGCCTGCTCGGCATCGACGTCACCCGCGCGCCGGGCATCCAGCTCCGCCCGGGCGTACGCGGTGTGCAGCACGGTCACGCTCTTCTGGACGGAGAAAGTCGCGTCAATGAAGCTGACCGGCTGCCGGGCACCACGCTCCGCCTCCGCCCGCAACTCGGCCACCCGCTCCGGCTCGGCGGCCGGCTCCCGCTCCAGCAGCTTCGTCAGACGCTCGTCCACGCTCAGGTACCGGCCCGGCCGCGAGCCCAGCGTCGCCGCCATCGACCACTGCTCCTGGTCGCGCCACCGCTCGTCTCGCGGGTCCAGGTGCAGCGCGTAGAGCGCGTGCATGTCCTGGTGGTCCACCTCGCCGGTCAGCCCGAACGCCGCCGCGCCGGCACCGTACCAACGGCCGGGCGGCTCACCCTCGGTAGTCGCGTCCAAGTAGTACGACTCCCGGCCCACGGCCACCGCGCTCGTCAGATACTCAGCACTGTGCCCACTGCTCAACGTCAACGTCATATCGGCCTCCGTCTATGCGTCGGTCGCGCCAGCGACCCGGCGCTCACACCATCAGATCAAAGATGCCTGGGTGTGTCTAATAGGTACTTGGATGGTCATGCCTTGCTGCGCTTGGTCTTGCTGGCTGTGCTCGGGTCTGCGTGGAGTTGACTTTCGGTCTTGATCTGGCCTTGCTCTTGCTTCTGATGCTGGGTTGCTTGGTTCGGTGATCGTGGGCTCCGCTCGTGCCTGGGGTTACCCGGGGGTGAGCACCAAAGACCGCCCACCGACCGCGCCGCGAAAGCGGCGACGGGCCGGAGCACTCAGCGCCGACCCGTCGCCTGCCCGTCCTACGCGCCGGGCTCGGCCACCCGCCGACCCGCACGCACCCGCGCCGCCGACGCCTCAGCGGCCCACTGCCGCACGTCCTCCGGCGACCAGACCGGCGTCCGACCGACCCGCCGCACCGGAGCCGGTGCCTGCCCCCGCGACACGTACGACGTCCAGGTCCTCGCGGCCATCGGCCGGCCCTGCTCCGCCAGGTACGCCCGCACCTCCACAGACGTCCACTCCTCGACCGCCGGACGCCGCCTTGCGCTGCTCACTGCTGCTCACTCTCCGCGCTGGCCGGCTCCCCGGCCGCCGCCTGCTCGTCCTGCCTGCGCACCTCACGCACGCGACGCGATCCCCACGACGGATCGGGACGGTGATACATCCGCGCCAACTCCGCCCCCGACAGCGGCTGACCAGCGGCCATGCTCGCCCGGTACATCTGCCGCGCCTCCTCCCGGACCGCAGCCTCATCCCCCGACCGCTCCGCAGCTTCGGCGGGCACCTCCGTCGTCACCCGGGGGCGCGGCGTCCGCTGCTGCCCGGCATCCACCTCGGGCACCGCCCGGCCACCCGGCTCCCTGCCGGGCACCTCCATGCCGGTGCCCGGCACCACCGTGCCCGGCACTGCTCGCTGCCCGGCATCGGGCACCGAGTCCTGCCCGGCGTCGGGCATCACCCGATCGGGCACTGCCCGACGCCCGGCACCCGCCGCCGGCCGCTGCCCGGCACTGCCCGGCACTGCCCGATCCGATGCGGCCCTGCCCGACGATCGGGCACCGCCCGAATTCCCGGCACCCACGCGGCGGCCCGGCACCATGACCTCCACTGCCCGGCTCGCACGCTCGGCCCGCACGGCAGCCTCCTCCACCATCGCCTGCGTGGCACCCCGGGCCAGCCGGCGCAGCCGGTACTCCACCCACGGGCGCCACCACCGAGGCGAGGTGGTGGCCGCATCGGCAAGCACGGCCATCCGCGCGATGACGCGCTCCCGCTCGGCGTCCGACGCGGTCAGCTTCCCGGGCCGCTTGATCCGCAGCGCGGTCAGGATGCTGGTCGGCGTGATGACCCACGTCGACTCCCGCTCCTCTTCCCGCTGCTTGCGCTGCTGCTTCATCTGCTCGGTGTCGGTGGCCCGCGGCCTGCGCAACGTCAGCCACCACCGCCCGATCGCCAAAATCGGCAGCGCCACCCGCAGCACCTGGAGCGAGAAGATGTCCGTCCCGAGCGCCGCCACACCGCCCTGCACCACGGCGATGACGAAGGCGTAACCGGCCGCCGCGCCCGGCATCCCCGTCTCGGCCCGCTCCCGCTCCGCCTCCATCAGCGTCGACAACAGCAGCGCCTCGAAGACGAAGAACGCCACGCCAGCGAAACCCGCCGGCAGCTTCCAGGTGTGCAACGCGACGTCGAGCAACGCCTCCGACGTCCAGGCCATGACCACGATCGCGGCGAGCGCGCTAATCCACTTCGCCTTGTCCTTGGCCTTGAAGAACAGCACCAGCGACGCCACCACCAGGCCGAGCGCGACGAACCCCAGCCCGAGCATGACCTGATCGGAGTACTTCTCCCAGAACCCGGTGATCTCGCCCCAGACTTCGCCCATCACGCCCGCACCTGCCTCTGCGTCGACACCTGATCAACAACCCCCACGACCTCGCGGATGGCGAGATCCACCTGAACGGCAAGCCGCGAGGCCTGCCGCTGCGCGTCGACCACATCGGCCGGGAGCCGCACCGCCACGCGGATGTCGAGCCACCCGACGCCGGTCATCCCTTCCGTCCGCACTGCCGTCAACCGCCCGTACCGGGTGCGCCAGGTCATCGTGTCCGACCGGTGCTCCCCGCTCGGGTAGCCCTGCCGCGCCGTGCACTGATGGTCCTGCGCGCACCACTCCGGGCACCGCCGCGCCGGCCGCCGCCACCGGCGGCCCGTCACCTCGTACATCGGTCCTCCACTATCGTCAGACGTGGAGGACCGGCCAGATACGACCTGGCCGGTCCTCTGCTTCCCTACAGCTCGCGGGAGTCCGCGGCGGGCCGCCCGGCCGCGTCGTCGGTGTCGAACAGGTTGCTGACGGCGGCCACGCCCAGCTCCGCCAGCTCGGCGTCGATGGCGGCGGCCACCTGGTCGCGCTCGGCCGGGTTCAGCCCGACGCGGCCCTCGGTGTCGCCGTGCACCGCGACCTGGCCGGCCGCCCACTCCCGCCACAGCGTCGCGACGTCGTGCGGCGGGGTGCCCAGCGCGCGGGCGACCTGGTACAGGCTCGCTCCGCCCCGCAGCGCCGCGTGCACGGCGCTGCCCTGCCACCGCGTCGTCCAGTACGCCAGCGTCGACAGCGCCGCCAGCTCCCGCAGCCCGTCCTGCGGCGTCCACGCCGGGTCCGACTGGTGCACCCAGTCCATCCGGCCGCCCCAAACCCGGGCCACCTCGTACGGGTTGGCCCGCATCGCCTCCTCGTGCGTCGTCGGAAACGTCGCCGCTGCCAACGGCTTGTTGTGCTCCACCCTGTCTCCCCTCGCTGTAGTCACCGTCTCGGCGACTTCCTCCCCATTGTACAGTTCGAAACTGTACAAAGCCAGTCTATGTCTCGGCGTGTTGGGCTTGCCTGCTTTCCTCCGCGAGGCGATGGTGCGGGCCGGACCTGGGGAGGCCCGGCCCGCACCAAGACGGACTACCGGCGGCGGCCGGCGACCTGCTGGAGCTTCGCCATGGCGTCCTTGACGGCCTGGTCGGCCGCCTTGCCGCCCACGACCCGCTGGAGGTTCTTCGCGGCGGAGAGCGAGTCCGCGGCTTGCTGGATCTGCTGTGCCTTGGCCATCGGGGTACCTCCCGATCGAGCCCTGCCTCCGGTGTCGTCAGCACCTCGGGTCAGGGGCGTGGCGTCCGCCGTCTGGCGGCTCCCGCGCGGGCCGGCTCTCCCTGATGTCCGGCCCCACGGTGGCCCGTCAGATCAGCGGCACCTCCTCGTAGCCCTCGGGCATCACCATCGGCTTGGGGCCGCGACGGGGCGCGGGCGGCCGGTACTCGGGCTCGGTGCGACGGATGTTGTCGACGTGCACCCGGTACTCCTGGCCGTCGACGGCCACGGTCACCCAGAGGCCGTGAACCCGGCGCACGGTCGCCTTCGCGCCCTTCCAGCAGATCGCCGGAGCGCCGATGGTCTTCGGGACCAGCCACACGTGCTGGTCTTCGCGCAGGTTCGGGATGGGACTACGCTCGTCAGCCATGGTCGGGGTACCTCCCGATCTAGGCCCCGGGCTGGCGTCGTCAGCGCCTCCCGGGGCTGCCCTGTTTCCTCCCTCTATTGTACAGCCTCAGTATGCTCAATGGTGGCGTTGATGCTGGTGAGAGCGTCATCCGGATGACCAGACAAATAGGACAGTCGAAGCCGGCTCTCGTGTTACGGACCGCGCCGACGACGGACACCGCCACAGTGGCGCAGTTGACCTGAACGGTGACCGCCGACGGGCCGGCTCCCGGGGTCGATCATGGCCACCGGCGGCCCACCCTCCCCCTCCCAGGCGAGCTTTTGACCTGACCTGGTGGCGGGTGGACTCGGCGGCGGCGTGGCCAGAGTGAGCCCGGCGGCCGCCGGCCCATGCTCGGGGCTTGTTCCGCGTGCCGCTCGCTGTCCGTCGACAAACACCGGTGTACACCCATGTACAAGAGCCCACATTGGAGCTACATTGATCGCGGCCGTCATCACAGGGCGGCTGGAAACGATCACGAGAGGTAGCGTCATGGCGATCAGCGACAGCGCGGGCGAGGACTCGACCCACGTCTACGACGTGAGCGGCGAATCCGTGAAGTGGGCGCTGCCCGAGCGCGTGCCGCTGCACTGCGAGCTGGGGCGGGAGGTGTCGACTCGTCTGCGCACCTACAGCGAGGCGGAAGGCGTCAAGCTGCGTCACGTCGTGGAGCGGGCGGTCGACGCGTACCTCACCGATCGCGGGTGGCCCGCCGGGCGGACCCGCTAGCAACGGCAACACCCGGCCAGCGAGGCAACCGCCGACCGGGTGTCTAGGACACGGGATGGAGACCCCGAACCATGAGTAAAGATCGTACGTTCCCGGGCTCGGCGCTCGGCATTGGCCTGCTGGTCGACGCCGCCGGGGTGGCCGCAATCCAGCTTCCCCTTCCCTACGCCGATCTGGCCGGCGGCGGTGCGCTGGTGACCGGCACGACCGTCGCGGGCGTGGCACTGGTGACCTGGGTCGGAGCGCGTCGGGGCACCGCTGGGCAGCTCGACCGGTGGTCGCGGCGCTCGCGGCGCGACGGCGGCGTGGCCAGCCTGCGCGATCACCTGCGCACCACCTCGGCGTGGTCGATGCGTCGGCGCGCGGTGGTGCTGAAGCCGAGCCTGGCGCACGCCAATATGTGGGAGCGGTGGCGGACCCCGGTCAGTGAGTACGCGGCCGAGATCGGCAAGACCGGGCGTCGGCGGCTGTGGATCAGCGCGGAGGACAACATCCTGCGGGTCGCCGGTCCGCGAAGCGGTAAGACCACGGCGATGGCGGGCCGGATCATTAAGGCACCTGGCGGCGTGGTGGTGACTTCCACGCGCGTCGACCTGCTCAAGACGCTGCCGATGCGGGCGGCCAAGGGGCCGTGCCACATCTACGACCCGGGCGGCATCTCCAAGGCCGGGAGCACCATCAAGTGGTCGCCGCTGACCGGCTGCCGCTCGACGGCGATCGCCGCGAAGCGCGCGGCCGCGATGCTGCCCGAGTCCGGCTCCGATGAGGGCGAGCGGTGGGACAAGCAGGCCCGCCGGGTCCTCGCGGTGCTCATGCACGCGGCCGCGCTGACCGACCGGCCGATGCGCCAGGTCCAGGCGTGGCTCGACGTCGACGGCCCGGCGCTGCGCGTCGCCGCGACCGAGGTCGAGCAGGCGCTGGAGGACTCCCCGTCGGCCAGCGCCCAACGGGCGGCGGCACGCCAGTTCTACGGCACCGTCGACAAGACGCGCAGCTCGATCGTGACCACCGCGATGGTGGCGCTTCAGTGGCTGACCGACGATAAGGCGGCCGCGATCGGCGACTGCGAGCCGAGCGAGTCCATGGACCTGGACGACCTGCTCGACCGGCGCGGGACGATCTACATCCTGGGCAGCAAGGAGGGCCTGACCGCCCCACTGACCGGCGCCCTGGTCGCCGAGGTCATCCGCCTCGCGGAGATCGTCGCCGAGCAGCGCGGCGGCCGTCTCGACCCATGCCTGACGCTCGTCCTCGATGAGGCGGCCAAGGTCGCGCCCGGCCCGCTGCACGAGTGGGCGGCCGACTGCGGCGGCCGGGGCATCGTCCTGGACGTCGCGGTGCACAGCCTCGCCGCGATGGAGCACACCTGGGGCGACCACGCCGCCCGGATGATCCTGAGCACCTGCAACGCCATCCTCGTCGGCGCGGGCTGCAAGGACCCGCACGACCTGGCCCACTGGGAGGCGCTCAGCGGCGAGCGCAAGGAGATCTCCGAGACCCGCGACAAGGACGGCGAGGTGACCAGCACGACCGAGATCGGCCGCCCGGTCATCACCGCCGCCCAGATCGCGCAACTGCCCAAGGGCATGGCAATCGTCTACGGACTCGGCCCGGTGTCGATCGTCAAGACCCCCAACACCTGGAAGTGGCGCTCGGTCCGCAAGGCGCTCGCCCAGGCCGCACGGCAGATGCCCCAGCAGACCCGCTACGAGGAGCAGATGGCCGCCGAGGACCGAGTGACGGAGCCCGCTCAGTGACCACCCAGACCAACGACCCGGCCTCGGCCGCCACGGTTCGCGCCCTGGCGGCCGAGGTCGAGGCCGTGTCCCTCCAGCTCCCCGACGTCTACCGCCAGGTGGAGGCCGTCCAGGAGGTCGCCGACGCGGCCCAGCGCGGCGTCGTCGTCCTGGCCGAGGCGATCGAGCGCCTCCGCGCGGCCGGCGGCTCCAGCGAGACCGGCAGCGCCGACGACCACAGCAAGCCGACACCGAGCTGGCTCACCATCGACGACCCCGGCGCGGCCGCGGCCGCGCTCGGCGAGCTGGCCGAGTGGCTCAGGACGGTCTACGTCCGGTACAGCGGCGCGGCCCTGGGTGACTGCTGGCTCTGGCACCCCGACGTCGTGACCGAGCTGCTCGCGCTGCGGGAAGCGTGGATCTCGGCGTACCAGGGTCCCCGCGCCTCGGCGGAGACCGTCATGGACTGGCACGACCGGTACCGGCCCGGCACCGTCGCCCGCGTCAACGCCGCGCTGGGCCGCTGCTACCTCCAGCAGCACCTGGCGACCGGGGAACTCAGCTACAGCCCCGCGCGGCTCTCGGCCACCGAACAGGTCGCCGACATTGCGCGCTGGTGGGCCACCTCCCACGGCGACACCGCCGCGCCGCCGCCGAGCCCCAACGTGGTCGCCGAGTCCGCGGCCGCCCGCTCGACCCGCAGCACCTACTGACGAGAGGACCGGCCCATGCCCATCACGCCTCCCGCTGACCTCGTGCAGCAGACGACCGCCCTCATGGACGCGGAGACCACCATCACCCTGGCCGGCGTGCCCTGGATCGTCTCCATCGTCGGCGACTGCCCGGACGACGGCTGCGCGGCCGTCGTCTGGCTCACCGCCCCCGACGCGCCCCAAGGCCCCGGGCTGACCCTGCACCTCCCGCCCGGGCAGCAGCTCCCCCACGACTGAACAGATCAACTATTTGGCCCCTGGTGTCGCGGTTCTTACCAACACCCCTGAACCGACCGCGACACGGAGCCCCGGACCACGATCGGTCCGGGGCTCCGCCATGTTCGAGGGCCACCGCACTTGCGCTAGATCATCCTAGGACGCGGTAGGCGATGAGGCCAGCCTCCCACCACCGTCGATGAGCTTTTCGACCTGGCGACGATTCCCCGGAATCGCCTCGCGCGCGCACGCGCACGCGCACGCGCGCGCACGCGTAGGTCCGTACGTACCCGGCCTCTACTACCACCGATCACGTGGTCCAGACCGTCTCCAAGCGGCGTAACGTCCCGGCCACCATCGACCCGCACCGGGTCCGCCCTGGTCGTCTTTCGGCCGGGCACGGTCGCTTGTGGCCCCCTGTTGAGCGCTGTCTCCTGCGGCACGGACCTCGACGGGCCCCGTCCCCCCGAGTCGAGACACGGCGGTGCGTGGGGGTCGACTCGGGGGGAGCGGGGGCCTGATGGGCTCCGCTGCGTCGAGCACTACCTCGACGCCAGGGCGGGATGTGCGACGCGCTCTTGGCACCGGGCACCGCCTGGTGGCGGGAGTCGTTCCCGGTGCGCCGCTCTGCGCGTGCCGTCTCTGGGCCTGCCGTGTTCTACCTCCGGTCTCACGACCGGGGCAACGAGACGCGACGCGTCGCTCCTGTAGCCCTACTGCCTCACGGCTCTCACTACACCCGGGGGCTAGCCGGTGGGCGACTTGAACCCGCCGTGCGCCACTCTCGGCGGGTCCGGGTGGATCAGATGCACCCGGGAGCGTGTTCCGGTACGCTCACACCTGCTTGACTTCAGACACCAAGCAACCTAGAGCGCCGGCCCAATGGGCCGGCGTTTCTGTTTGCCGACACGCCGAAAAATGATCACCTAGGCGCAGGCCGATTTTCCGCGTGGTGGCGTCGTGTCGGAGGGCCGTGGGACCCTACCGGTGTGGACGAGGTGTATCTGCGCATCCCGCGCGGCCGGCTCCAGGTCCCGGCCGAGCAGTTCGCGGCGTCGCTCAACGCCTTGGCGCGGCGGCTGCGCGTAGATCCTCGCGACCGGTACGCCGCGGGCGCGCTTGCCTGCGGCCAGTGGATCGCCGACCTGACTGCCCGGCACCCGGTGACCGGTGACGCTGAGCCGTGCACGACGGAACGGCTGGCCTCCTGCCAAATGGCCGCGGCCGCCGTGGTGTACGGCTGGGCCTGGGCACCAAGCGGAGTCGATCCCACCTGGGCGACCGGCGTCCTCGCCATGGCCTCCTGGACTCGCGGAGCGTCCCGACGGCCGCCGATCGCGCTCTCCACTCACCGGGCCGCCTGACGGCTCCTGTACAGCGATGGCCCCCACCGATCGGTGGGGGCCATCATCATCCGCGGCGCAGGGCTACAGCTCGGCGGCCAGCTCCTGCTCGCGCGCGGCGCTCTGGTCCGCCATCCGCCACGCTACCTCGCGGGCCTGCCGCACGGCCTGATCCTGGTCGACCTGGCGCGCGGCCTCCGCCGAGCGCCGGTCCGCCAGCTCGTCCAGCGTGTGTCGGGCTCGCGCCACCGCTGCGGCGGTCTCCGCCATCGTCGGCACCCCGCGCGGCATCGCGGGCTCCTCGACGGCGGCCGCGGCCTCCTGGCCGGCGGCCACGCTCTGCGGCTCGACGTCGACCTGCCGCTCGGCGACCGGTGCGCTGTCGGCGACCAACGGGCCCGCGGCCGCCGACCGCTCGGCCGTCTCCGGTGCGAGGTCAGCCTCCGTGACGTGGCGGTGCGCGTCGTCCTCGACGCGAGCCCGCGCCTCCTCCGCGAGCCACTCTTCCGCCGTGGTCAGGTCGTCCTCCGCCGCGATGCTGACGCCGCGCTCCACGAGGGCCTTCTCGGCCCGCGCGGCGGCCGCGCGGGTCTCGGCGGTCTCGGCGTACCACTGCCCCCGAGCCTCGTGCGCCAGCGTCAGCCGCCGCTCCTGCTCCTCCAGGGCCTCGGCGAGCATGGCCCGGTGCGCCGCCTGATCCCGCAGCCTCGCGGCGTCCTCCGGCGTCTCAGCGACAGCCGCCTCCGAGGTCAGCCGCGCGGCGTCCTGCCGGTGCCGGGCGGCGGCCTGCGCGGTGGCGCGCAGCTCGTCGCCGACGTACGCCGGTGCCCACGTCCGCTCCCGCTGCATGGCCCGCACCCGCACCCGCAACGCCCCGTCGGAGAGCTCGGCTTCCTCCCGGCCCGCCTCCGGGCGGCCCAGCGCCCGCCAGGCGGCATGCCAAACGGCCCTGTGCTCGGTCTGCCCCGGAGGCGGCGCGGTACCGAGCGCCACGGCCGGGTCGGTGTGCCCGGTCGCCTCCCGCGCCAGCTCGACCGCTCCGGCGCGGTGTTCCCACTCCGCCCGCTGGATCGGGTCCGCCGGGGGCTCGCCGAACGCCTCCACCGCCCACTGCGGCAGGTCCTGCGCGACCTGGGTCGACAGCTCCCGGCGTCGGTCCTCCATCAGGGAGCCCAACGTCGACATGTAGCGGGTCCACTCTCCGCTGAGCCCTGCCGGTGTCGCCTCGGCCAGGTCCGGCACGATCGGCGTGGGCGCTGATCCCACCACCTCGGTAATGCGGTGGTGCAGCACCTGGCCCAGCGACCGAGCGCCGGCGAGCGACCTCTCGCCCACCGCCTGTGCGAGCAGCTCGGCCGGGTCGTGCCCGGCCAACTCCGCCGAGCGGAGCAGCCGCGTGAGCGGCCCCATCGCGGAGTCCGCGGCGAGCGCAACCCGTTCCTCGTCGGTGATCTGCCCGGCGGCGGTCAACCCGTCGAGCACCTGAGCGACCCGAGCGTCGGAGATGAGCTGCACACCGTCGGCGTACTGGTCGATCAGCGTGGCGGCCGAGCGAACCCGGCGGGCCTCCTCAGCGGCCTGGTCGAGCGCCGTGCGCTCCTCCTCCGCGCTGGCGGCGAGGTCCCGCAGCACCTGGGTAGCCGTGCGCGGGTCGGTGGCGTGGGTCTGCCCGGACGGAGCGTCCGGAGCCTCGGCCCGAGTCGTCACGTAGGCGGTGCTGCGCAACCGGCCTCGAGTCAGCGCGACGTACAGCGCCGACCACCGAGTTCTGCTGCTCACCACCCCGTGGGCGGTGTCCACGGTCAGGCCCTGCGCCGCCGTGGTGGTGGAGACGTAGCCGAGCGCAACGTCGGCCGCCACATAGTCAGCGGGCAGCCGCACCGGACCACGGCCGGACAGCGACTCGGCCAGGATCGACCCGTCCGGCCCGATCTCGGTGACCCGATACCGGGCGCGGTTGGCCAGCCCGAGCGTGCGATCGGTACGCCGACACTCGATCAGGTCACCGACCCCGGCGGTCGTGCCCTGCAGGCCGAGCGCGACGCCTTCCTCCTGGACGTGGCCGAGCGCCACCAGCTGCGCGCGGATGTACGCGCCGACCTCGGCCGCCTCCTCGTTGGTGGTCACGATGACCCGCGAGTCCAGCCCCGCGAGGTGGTCACCGATCCACGCCTGCGCGGCCAACCGGCCGGCGGACTCCGCGGTGCCGCCGTCGACCACCCGGCCCCGCACGTCGTACTCGTGGATAACCGACTCGTCGCCCTCCCGCAGACGCAGCGACGCCGACCGCTCCCACTCCGCGGCGAACCTCCGAACGTCGACCAGGGCGTAGGTCACCGCCTCGCCGGTGAGCATCGACATACCGCCACCGGCACCGACGGCGGCGAGCTGACGCGGGTCGCCGGTCAGCAGCCACTTCGCGCCCGCGGCGTCCACGAACGACTTGATCCGGTTCAGCACGTCGGTCGAGACCATCGCGGCCTCGTCGACCACCACCAGGTCGTCGGCGCTGAGCCGCAGCAGCTCATCACCGAGCAGCGGGCGTCCGGCCGCGAGGCGCTCCTGCGCGGCGAGCCACCGGGCGATGTTGCGGGCCGTCACCCCATCACTGCCCATCTCGGCGAGCACCTCGGTCGCGGCCTGCCCGGTCGCCAGCCCCGTCACGCGGCCGCCGACCAGATCCGCCCACGCGTCCGCGAGGTTGCCCAGCGCGTACGACTTGCCCGCGCCCGCCGGACCCACCAACACCTCGGTGGCAGCGCCCGAGGTCAGCACTCCCTCCAGCGCGGCGGCCTGGTCGGCACCGAGGGTCACGCCCCGCTCGGCGGCCGCCGCCAGCCAGCCCCGCACGTCGGCGAGCGGCACCGCCCGGTGGCCACGGACCACCGCCGCGTCCCGCAACGCCTGCTCCGCCCGGATGTGCCCCGAGGTCGCGTACCGCGACCCCGACGGCGCGGCGTACGCCGACCTCCCGTCGGCGCGCCGCAGCTCGTCCGTCACCTCGGCCGGCACCTCGGCGCTGACCTTCACGGTGTCGACCTCGAACAGCGCCCGGTCGACCAGGCTGTCCAGCAGCCGGGCAACCTGGGCACCGTCGAGCCCGCCCAACGAGTCCGGCAGCGCCGCGTTCACCGCGCGCGCCAGGTCGGATCGGGTCCATGCGGCCTGGCCGCTCTGCACCTCGGCCAGCGCCTCGGCGATCACCGCCGACGGGCTCCACTCCTGAGCCTCGGCCGCCGTCGGTGCGTCGCGGTGCACGTCCCGAGCAACGCCAGTGAGCCCCTCGGCCACCTCCTGGCGTAGCTCCCGGTCCCACCGGGCCAGACGCTCGTCCAGCGTCTCCCCGTCGTGCTGCTTGGCGCGGCGCGTGGCCATCGTCGCCTGCTGGCTGAGCCGGGTCATCTCCAGGTTGTTTGGTTCCCGGCCCCACTTCGCTTCGAAGTCGGCCACCAGCTTCTGGACCTTTTTCGTGATCGCCTTCCGCCGGGTCGAGAACAGATCCATCACCTCCTGGCGGATGCCCACGACCTCGCGCGCCTTGCCGTCCGGGCGAGTGGCGAACCGGACCCCGAGGGTCCGGGTCAGGTGCTCCTCCATGGTCCGCTCCCCGACGGCGGCCGCCGCGCCTCGCCAGTGATGGATCGCCCGGGAGTCGAGCGTCCGGACCTTTCCGTCGGCGCACACGACGCGGTTGAGGATCGCGTTGTGGATGTGCAGTTGTGGATCATGGTCGCGCGAGGTGTGCTGGAAGAACGACGCCACGGTCCAGTCGTGCGCGTCGACCCACCGCCCGGCACCGCCGCCGTGGTGCCCGGCACGCGAGTACCCGGCGTTGTCTGCCAGGTAGTCGAGCGCTGCCCGATTGCCCTGCCAGATCGCCTCCTCCACTGCCCGGCGCTGCGTCCGCCACGCCTGCTCGGCATCGACGTCACCCGCGCGCCGGGCATCCAGCTCCGCCCGGGCGTACGCGGTGTGCAGCACGGTCACGCTCTTCTGGACGGAGAAAGTCGCGTCAATGAAGCTGACCGGCTGCCGGGCACCACGCTCCGCCTCCGCCCGCAACTCGGCCACCCGCTCCGGCTCGGCGGCCGGCTCCCGCTCCAGCAGCTTCGTCAGACG
>NZ_FLRH01000004.1:0-50000 GCF_900089585.1 Micromonospora sediminicola
GAAGACGTATAGAAAGTTCTCAGATGCCCGCACCTGCCCGTGTCCGGTCTCGGGACCTGCGTGACACATCGGTGTCAGGACCTGGGTGACACTCCGCCGAGTGTTGGTGGAGATGAGCGTGATGGAACAGCGGTATCGAGCCGTCCAGGACGTGCTTGCCGGATCCACGGTCACGGACGTCGCCGAACGATTCGGGGTCTCCCGCCAGGCGGTGCACCGCTGGCTGGCCTGGTATCAGGACGAGGGCTTGGAAGGGCTGGCGGACCGGTCCAGCCGGCCGCGTTCCTCGCCTGGCCAGACTTCTCCTGAGGTGGAGGCGCTGATCTGTGAGCTGCGCCGGGATCACCCGCGATGGGGTGCCCGTCGCCTGCTCTATGAGCTTGGCCGTCGTGACTGCCCGGGTCCGATCCCGTCTCGGATCACCGTGCATCGGGTGCTGATCCGGCACGGCCTGGTCGATCCGACACCTCGCCGGCGTCGGCGTGAGGACTACCGGCGATGGGAACGTGGCCGGCCGATGGAACTGTGGCAGATGGACATCGTCGGCGGTATTCAGCTGGCCGATGGCGGTGAGGCGAAGGTCGTCACCGGCGTGGACGACCACTCCCGGTTCTGCGTCATCGCCGCCGTGGTCCGCCGGGCCACCGGTCGGGCGATCTGTCTCGCCTTCGCCGAAGCCCTGCACAGGTTCGGGATTCCCGAAGAGGTCCTCACGGACAATGGCAAGCAGTTCACTGCCCGGTTCGGCCGCGGCGGCGGTGAGGTGATGTTCGACCGGATCTGCCGAGAGAACGGCATCACTCACCGGCTGACCAAGCCCCGCTCACCGACCACCACCGGCAAGGTCGAACGGTTCCACCAGACCCTGCAACGCGAACTACTCGACGACGTCGAGGTCTGGGCCACCCCGGAAGAGGCCCAAGCAGCGATCGACGTGTTCCGGCACGAATACAACACCGAACGGCCGCACCAGTCCCTCGGGATGGCGTTCCCGGCCGACCGTTTCACCGCCAGCCGGCTGAGGAACAGCTGCCGCTGCGGCTGCCGCCAGCGCTGGCCACCACCATCCCTGCACCCCGCCGGCCACTGCCAGCAACACCGGCACCGACGCCTCCAGCACCCGCCGGGCATGCCGTCGCCCCGCCAGTGCCGGTGGCCGCCAGCGGGGACGTTGGCCTGGCCGTAGAGGTCACCCGCCTCGTTCCCGCCTCGGGCAACCTCACCGTCTGCGGACAGCAGTTCTGGCTCAGCCCCACCCGCGCCGGACTTCCGGTGACCCTCTGGGCCGACACCACCGTCGTTCACCTGCTCGTCGACGGCGTCCGACTCAAGACCGTCCCGTCCCGACTTACCCCTGCGCACCTGCGCCAGATCCTCGCCGACGACGGCCAACCGGCCGGGCCACCACCGATCACCACCGGCACCATCCAGGCCGGCGCCCCGATCGAGGTCGAACGGCTCGTCAACGCCACCGGCCTGATCGGCCTCGCCGGCCGGCAACACCCCGTCGGCTACCACTTCGCCGGCAGGCGCGTCACCGTCCGCCTCGACCGCGGCCTCATGCAGATCACCGCCGACGGCGTCCTGCTGCGCAGCCTGCCCAACCCGCTGACACCGGCCGAAGTCGCCCGCATCCGCGACGCCCGCCCCGCCGGACCACCACCAACACCGGCACCCGAACCCCTGCGGGTCGAACGCCGCGTCAGCTGCCGAGGATCCCTGGTCATCGCTGGTCAACGCATCCACGTCGGCATCGCCCACGCCGGAACCACCCTCACCGTCGAAGCCGCCGACACCACCTTCCGCGTCCACGACGGCGACCAGCTCCTCAGCGAAGTGCCCCGCACCACCACCAAGCCCATCGCCCGGTTCAAGGTCCGCAAACCCGAACCACCCAGACAGAAGACGTCCACCCGGGAAGGGATGGCATGATCACCGGCGTGACCGAACCCCCCGAACTGGTCATCGGACTCCCCAACGACGACCATCTAACGGTCCGCGTCATGGGAAGAATGCACCCCGGCAGCACCGACTACTGGGACGGCAACTGGCTGATCAGCCCGATCTCGGCCCACGTGGGCGGCTTCTCAGCACAGCTCGCCGCCGGGCTACGTGTCGATGAACTACAGACCTTCCGACACGGGCTAGAGCTGATCAACCAACAACTACGCGGCGAAGCAGTGCTCACCTCACTTGAACAATGGATCTCACTGACCGTGACCTGCCGCCCGAACGGCTCGCTGTCCGTCACCGGAGAGCTTGCCGACAATCCCGGCATCGGGAACCGCCTGACGTTCGCCATCACCGGCCTCGACCAGACCAACATCCCAGCGATGCTCACAGCCCTGTCGGCACTCGAAAGTGCCTACCCACTCCTCGGGCAGCCCTGACCCCCCCGTCTGAAGAACCCGTCAGACGGCCAGTCGCAGGAAAACCTCCCTCAACTGATCGCCAGCTACCCTCACCAGAGTTAGCAGTCGTCTAGCCGGACGTGTCACCCACGTCCCGAGACTGACCTGTCACGCAGGTCCCGAGACTCGACAGCCCGCACCTGCCCGCACCTGCCCGTTGTCCCGTCACGGAAGATGCTTGACACTCGCGTCCCAACACATGCTTGACACCAGTGGCTGGCTGGTGTTCACAGGGCGCATTCGGCCACGTACGCGCCTACAGCGCATCAATCGTCGCTCGCGGAACGGCTTGCACCTGCGCTTGAGTCTGGCTGGGCTGTTCGGCCCACTGGTGAAGCGCCTTCCCGTGCTGGAGCCCCTCTACTATCCGACCCTGCCAGCGCCACCTCAATGAATTCCAGGTGCTTCTCCCGCAATGCCCTAATCTTTTGGCGACGATCGGCACTAGCGGATGCAAATTCAGAGACGCGACCCTCAATCGACTTCTTTTGCTCCGCTAGCGCGCTCAACCCGTGCTCAATCACTCTCAATCTTTGCTGATTCAGTTCCGATCCTGCATCCTCCGAAGAATCAATCAGGTGGCGGTGTGCGCGGTACTTGATTTCAAGAGCGCCTAACTCCGCAATACGTCTTTGCGTGCGACACTGCAGGATCTTTTTTTGCAGAATAATCCAACGAAGAGTCACGATCGGGATAGGCATAATCAAGAAGCGGATAATGTGAGCCAGCAAGCGGGCATTTGTCCGCACGAGCAGTTCCAGCGCGGG
Source organism: Micromonospora sediminicola (assembly GCF_900089585.1). Classification (NCBI taxonomy): domain Bacteria; kingdom Bacillati; phylum Actinomycetota; class Actinomycetes; order Micromonosporales; family Micromonosporaceae; genus Micromonospora; species Micromonospora sediminicola. The sequence goes on from NZ_FLRH01000004.1 coordinate 3,179, forward strand.
ATTTAGCACTAGCGAGGATACGCCCAGCGCAATTCCCCACGAAATTACCTTGACCCAGTATGGGTGTACGGTGCCGCCAGCCAACGCCTCGAAGCATTTTGGTATCGCGAAGGCGTACACGGTGAGGGGCGCAGCCCACACTAGGCCTTGCAGGCTCTTCAGAATGCGTCGTTCACCCGGAACCCACTTCGACATGATAGAGCGAGCTTCCACGACGATCGCCAATGCCAAGACTGGCATCGTCTGAGCGCCGGTAGTCCAGAAGTCTGAATCGATCAACTTTCCTCCGAACCCGGGCAGCACGAGCCTTGCAGGCGAGGATTGTAGTAACCCGTTGCGACAACCCCCGCTGGTTGCTTCTGCTGCAGAGATGCGTTGATCGTCCAACACAGGCACAATGGCGTATGTGACGAGCCCTGATCCAGAGGCGGAGTGGTGGACGACGTCGGAGGTCGCCGAGTACCTCGGCGTCCAGGTCGGCACCGTGAGTTCCTACCGGAACCGCGGCCAGATGCCGGAGCCTGACAAGACGCTCGGCCGCACCCACCTGTGGCGCCCGCAGACGATCACGTCTTGGCACGAGGGTCGGCCTCGGCTCGGGAGTCGCGCCGCTGACGTGAGCAACGGTCAACCCTGGACCGTCCTGCAAGTCTCGACGGCGGTAGAGACCCGGGACGCCGCCGTCGAGCTGGCGCGCCTTGTCGTTGAGGCGAGGCTTGCGGCCGGTGCGCAGATCGTCGGGCCGGTCATCTCGGCCTTCTGGCACCAGGGCGAGTTCGGCACGGGCGAGGAGTGGCAGCTCCTCCTGAAGACGCACGCTCAGCGCTTCGAGGACCTACGAGCCTTCCTCCAGGACCATCACCCTTGGCAGAACCCCGAGATCGCGGCCGTGCCGGTCGTGATGAGTTCAGACGAGTACGCCGCCTGGGTCGGCAGGACGCTCCTGTTGGACGTTGAGCCGTAGCGGCTACGTCCTGGAGCGCTCCAAGACTTCCCGGACTCCCGGCACGGCGGCGTGAACCCGCAGCCGTTGCAGGACCGGGTCGAGGCGCTGACGCGGTCGCACGGAGGCGACGCCCTCGGAAAGGTCCAGCACGCGGCCGGCGACCCGGGCAGCCTCCTCCGGCTCCCCCGCCGTGGCGTAGGCGTCCGCCAGCCAGCACGAGTACAGGGCCTTGTCTCGGGCGTGGGCGTCATCGAAGCCTGCTAGTACGTCCTCCAGGAGCGGAACCGCGCGCAGCGGCCGGCCAAGCTCTGCCCAGCATCGGCCGGTCATGATGGTCACCTCCTGGTCGTCAACCCACGCCGACCAGTCGGGTTCCTCGGTCGCGTTGCGACGCGCCAAGGCGGCGCGCGCCGTTGCCAGTGCCGCGTCAGTCTCACGGGCGTTGCCGACGACAGCGTGCGCCCAGGCTCGACGCTCGTGCAGCAGAGCAGTGACGGTGGCCGGGGAGTCGTCGCCGGCAGCGGCGCAAGAAGCCTCTGCGATCGCAACCGCTTCGCGGGGGTCGCCGCCAACTGTCTGATACGCCAGGAAAGCCAGCGCGTTGCCAGCGAGGTGAGGTGCTTGCGCTTGATTGGCTATCCCGTGACTTTCGCCGTATAGCCGCTTCGATAGGTCCAGGTTGCCCGCGTCGAACGCAGCCCAGCCAGCTTGTTGCGCCTGTTCCGCAAGAATTGCGAGCAGGCGCTGTTGGACCGTCTCGGTGTAGGTGCCGCCCGCCACGAGCTTCTTGGTCATCTCGTATTCGGACAGATACAGGCGAACGGTGTCGCCGCCTCCGAGGACGTCATCGAGGCGACGGAGCCTCGCCGTCCGTCGCGCAAGGACCTTCGGCAGCTCCTCGCCGAGCCGCCGCCCGGAGGAGAGGTCAGCGACGTCAACGGCACCGAGCAGGGTGCCGGCACCAACGGCAGACACGCGCAGGAAATCACGCCGATTCACGGTCTCACCTCGGGCATCTTGGGCCATCGCTTGGCTGGCCTCCCAGTCTCGGGGAGCCAAGCCCAGCATATGCCCCGGAATTCGCATGGCATCTGCGATAAGGCTGATCTTTTCGTATGTTGCGATACTGCCCTGTCCACGGGCGAGCGCACCTACTCTTTCGGCCTTGATAGAGCACGCATCCGCAATTCGCGAATAGCTGATGCCAGCCCATTTCCGAGCCAGCATGAACACTGTCCCAAAGTCATGCCGCGCGAGTGCGGCGCGCATGTCCTCGCGCTCCAGGACATGGCGCGGAATAGCTATCCCGCTGACTCGCTGCGACATGAACGCCTCCACCCCGTCGGTAGCTCCTCATCCACATCCGCCAGTGGCCTACCCATCATGGGTACCCCCGCCGGAGGGTCGAAAGAGCACTTCCCAGCCTCGCACTCTTACACCCAGGGATCAATACAGCGCGATGCGTCACCACCTTGACCTGTACTGAGTGAGTCAGTACGGTCAAGTCGGTACTGAGTCGCACCGCTGTCCCACGACAAGGGGAGGTTGGGCATGGCGAAGTCAGGGATGTTCGGTGAGCGCCCGGTGGGCGCGGTGACGCTGGTGGAGACGCCGGTGTCGCGGTCGTACGCGCAGAAGGCTCGGGTGGCGTTCCTCGTCGTGGCGGCGTCCGTCGCTCTGATGGTGGGCGCCACCGCTTCGGTGGCGCTGCCGCTGCCGCTGGCGGTCCTGGTTGGACTGCTGACCGGCGGGGTGTGCGGCTTGGTGGTCGCGTGTGTGGTCCGGGTGTGGCCGGCGCTGCGGGTGCTGTGGTGGTGGGCGGTCGAGATCGTCGCTGCGGTCACGGTGTTCGTAGGCATGGCGTACCTGTCTCGGGCGACGCATCCGGCGGTGCCGCTGGTGCTCCTGGCCGTGGTGCTGGGTGTGCTCTTCGGCGTCGGTCGGTTTCGTCGGCGGGTGTCGGCGTGGGTGTGGTGCGTGGTGGTGCGTCACCGGCTGCGGCTCTGCTTCACGGAGTTCATCCGGTCGGCGTCGCGGCTGCACCCGGGTCGACTGCCGCTGATCCTGTGGGCGCGGCCGACACCGGCCGGGGAGCGGGTGTGGGTGTGGCTGCGGCCGGGCCTGGACCTGACGGACCTGGACGGCAAGGCGGACAAGCTCGCGGTGGCCTGCTGGGCGGGTGAGGCGCGGATGGTCCGCGCGTCAGCCCGGCATGCCGCGTTGGTGCGGGTCGACATCACCCGTCGTGACCCGTTGACCGGCCTGGTGGCGTCGCCGCTGTCGGCCTGGGTGGCGTGGATGCGCGACGAGGACGCCCCGGTGTCGCCGGCTGTGCCGCCGGTGGACTTGGACCTGCTGGACGTTCCGGAGCCCGCGCCGCCGCAGCAGCGCAGCCCGCGCCGCTGACCTCGAAAACTCGCACACGTTGTGCGACGTGTGCCAGGTGGTGCCGCGCTCGGCGGCGCACCTCGGGAAACCGATCCAGGGAGGATCTGCAATGGCAAACGACACGACCGTGACGGTGGTGGGCAACCTGACCGCCGACCCGGAACTGCGGTTCACCCCGGCTGGGGTGGCGCTGGTGAAGTTCACCGTGGCGTCGACGCCTCGGGTGTTCGACCGGAACGCGGGTGAGTACCGCGACGGTGACCCGCTGTTCCTGACCTGCACCGCGTGGCGGGACCTGGCCGAGCACATCGCCGAGTCCCTGGCCAAGGGCACCCGCGTGGTGGTGGCCGGGCGGCTGCGGCTGTCGCGGTGGGAGAACGAGCAGGGCGAGAAGCGCTCCGCGTACGGCCTGGACGTCGACGAGGTCGGCCCGTCGCTGCGGTTCGCCACGGCGACGGTGAAGAAGATGGCCCGCACCCGCAACGGGGACGGGTTCACTCCGGAGACGCCGGCGGATGACCCGTGGTCGACCGCCGCGCCGGCGTCGGCGGCCTGAGCGGAGATGCGCTGATGTCGACGCTGACCGTTCCCGCCGTACCGGGTGGCATGCCCGCCGATGCGCCCGTGTCGATCTTCGACCCGGTGCATGTCGGGGTGGACGAGTTCGGCCACCCGGTGCGGGTCCCGCTGATCTACCGCAACTTGTTGATCGGTGGGGAACCGGGCGGCGGCAAGTCGACCCTGCTGAACCTGATCGTGGCTCACGCCGCCCTGTCGCTGGACTGCCGGCTGTGCCTGCTCGACGGCAAGCAGGTCGAGTTGGGCCAGTGGAAGAGCTGCGCCGACGTGTTCGTCGGCCCGGACATCACGCATGCCCTGGCCACGCTTCGGCGGATGCAGATCGTGATGGACAACCGGTACGCCTACCTGGAAGTGGCGGGCCGCCGGAAGACCCAGCGCGATGACGTGTTCAGCCCGATCCTCGTCGCCGTCGATGAGATCGCCTACTTCTCGGCCACCGTCGGGGACAAGAAGACCCGGGAGGACTTCGCGGGTCTGCTGCGGGACCTGGTGGCTCGGGGCCGGGCGGTCGGGATCATCGTCGTCGCGGCGACGCAACGACCCTCGTCCGACATCATCCCGACGAGCCTGCGGGACCTGTTCGCCTGGCGGTGCGCATTCCGGTGCACCACCAACGTGTCCTCCGACATCGTCCTGGGGCACGGGTGGGCCGACCGCGGCTGGTCGGCCAACACGATCAGCCCGACCAACCCCGGCGTGGGTCTGCTCATCGCCGAGGGCGGCACCCCGCAACTGATCAAAGCCGCGTACCTCGATGACGCGGCCTGCGCCCGCATCGCCATCCACGCTGCCCGCATGCGGGCTGACCGCAAGGAGCGTGCGGCATGAGTATCCGTATCCGACCCCGGCCGGCCACGTCGCCAACCTGGCCCGCCGCCGATGACCACCTGCCGCACCCGGACTGGTGCGCCCGAGGGCACGCCTGCGGCCTGGGCGAGCATCGGGCACAGCCGGTCACGCTCCGGGTTCCCGGTCGCGGTGTGGTGGTCCTGACCCGCGTGCTGGCCGCCGACGGCAGCCAGCACGCCGAGATCCGCACCCGCATCAGCCTCGCGCCCGGCGACAACAACGCCCGGGCGCACCTGATGCGGATCGTCACCGAGTTCGACGCGGCCCTGCGGCGGATGGTCCGCCCCCAGCGCCGAACCCCATAGAAACGGGCCGGCAGCACCGGGATTCGCCCTGAGAAAGCACCCCGAAGCCGCCGACCCGCCCCATCAACAGCCCGGAAGGAGCTGCCGTCATGCACGCTACCCAAAACACGGTCGCCGAGCAGGTGACCACCCCGGCCCGCACGCTGCGGGACGCCGCCCTGTACCTGTCCCGCCACGGCTGGACGCAGGGCGCCTACTACGACGCCACCTCAGGGTCGTTCACTCCCCCGGCCTGCTTGGTCGGCGCGGTCGGCATGGTCTGCTACGGCGGACCAGTCGACGCCCCGGCCCAGATGTTCGATGCCCCAGAGTTCGCTGACTTCAACGCCGCGTTGACCTACCTCGACTGGTACTTGGCCCTCCGGTTCGCCGACAGCCAGTACTACGAGCGGCTCGACACCGCCTACGACTTCAACGACGCCAAGGGTCAGACCGTCGACGCTGTCATCGCCGTTCTCAACGCGGCGGCCGACGCGTGGGACCGCACCAACGGCGGTGCGGCATGAACAAGAACACCGTCAAGCCCGGCTTGACGCGCACCCGCACCAAGCGCGCCAAGCGGTCGGTGGAGACCACCGAGTTCGACGCGTTCGTGCGGCGCATCCTGCGGGCGTACGCCCGTCGGGTCGCGGCCGGCGACATCGAGGCGCTGCGGTCGCTCGCGGCGCTGTCCACCGACGTGGACGCCATGACCCGGCTCGCTGTCACCGGTTTGCGCCAGCCTCCGTACCGGTACTCCTGGGCGGAGATCGCCGACCGGCTGGGCGTGTCCCGGCAGGCGGTGCAGATGCGCTACGCCGACCGCGCCGACCGTATCGCCCTGGACGAGCGGCTCATCCGCGCCGGCCTGGGCGTCACGGTGGCGACCCTCGCTCAGGTGTTCGCCGATCACCACTCCGGTAGCCCGGCCGCTTCGGTATGCCCGGGCTGCGGCTTCCGCTACCCCGACGGGGTGACGGACTGCCCGACCAACGCCACGGTTCGTCCGCTGCTGTACCGCCGACGTGGCGAGGACAAGCAGGCGCTCAGCGTGCTGACGCCTGACCAGCTTGCCGACCTGCACAACCTCAAGACCGCCCGGTCCAACCGGACGGCCACCCGTAGGGCGGCCCAACCCACGCCGCCGGCCTCCCGTCAGGAACCGACCCTGTTCGGCCCCGCTGACGGGAGGGCCACGGCATGACCATCAATCCGACCAACCTCCGGCCGGCGGCCGGTGAGCCCCGGTTGGCGTCGATCGCCTCGTGGGCGGTGCTGGCCGCGTCGTTCGGCCTGTCCGCCTCCACCTGGATCGCGCTGGCCGAACTCGCCGGCTTCACCGCTCACATCACGATCCCCGGCACCTCGGTCAGCCTCGCCCTGGCCTGGCTGATGCCCATCGCGGTCGACGGCTACGTGGTCGTCGCCCTGGTGCTGTGGATGGCTCCCGTGCCCGCACGGGTCGCCGCGTTCGCCAAGAAGAACACCTACGGTGCGGCCGGCATCGGCATCGCTGCCCAGTCGGCGTACCACCTGCTCCAGACCAACGCCAACACCGATGAAACCTGGCGCGTGGCCATGGCCGCGATCGTCGGCGCACTGCCGCCCGCCGTCGCCGGCCTGGCCGTGCACATGCGCGCCCTGATCCGCCGGGAAAGCGGCCGAACCCTGAACGCCGCCACCGGCACCGCACCGACGTTCCCGGCACCCGCCGAGACGCCAACCCCGACCATGACCGTTCCCGCCGTCCCGGCACCGACGCCCGGCCGGCCGGAGCTGCCCATCATCCCGACCATCGACACGGCCGAACCGGCACCGACGCCGGCTCAGCCCGAGATCCCGACCCCGGCCCAGCTCGCCACCCGGATCACCGCACCGCGACCGGCCCCGGCACCGGAGCCGGCGACGCCCCGGCCCGATGCGGCTGCCCGCCCCGCCCGTCCCCGTCCGAGCAAGCCTGATGTCACCCCGGCACCGACGTTGGCACCGTCCACCACCGACATTCCTGTCACCGAGTCTGACGCTGCCCAACTTCCGCTGCCGATCGTGGCCCCGGACCTGCTCGCCCGAGCGACCCGCGTCGCGAAGCAGTACCGCATCGAGCACGGCACGCCGATCACCCCGGGCCAACTGGCCGTCCGCCTCAAGGTGACCTCCGAGGAGGCCACGCAAGCCCTCGCGGTCCTGGACCTCGACCCCAACACCGACAACCGACCCGTCCGACCCGCCAATGGACGCCCCGTGAGGGCGACCCGTTGACCGTCTCGACGCTGACCGTCGTACCCGAAGCTTCTGCTTCGGGTACGGCCCCGTGCGCCGAGCCGCCCGCGCCACCCTGGTACGCCACGTCCTCCGACATCCGGCTGCAAGCCGCCGCCCGGCTCACCCAACCGGACCTGCCCCGCTGGCTGCGCCATGTCCGCCCGGCCGCCGGCTGCACCCGACCCGTCCGCCTGGCGGGCACGATGGCGACGGTGGAGGCCGCGACCGGTCGTCTGTTGTCGGAGCGGTCGACGGCCGACATGCCCGACGGTGTCATCTACAAGCCGTGCGGCAACCGCCGCGCCTCGGTGTGCCCCACCTGCTCCAAGCTCTACCAGCGCGACGCCTACCAGGTGGTCCGCGCCGGCCTCGTCGGCGGCAAGGGCGTGCCGGAGCAGGTCGCCCACCACCCGGCGGTGTTCCCCACCTTCACCGCTCCGTCCTTCGGCGAGGTCCACACCCGCTACGTCAAGCGGCACACCTGCACCCGCCGCACTGCCTGCGACTGCCGGCCCGAGCCCTGCCACGCTCGCCGGGACTCGGCCGTCTGCCCGCACGGGGTGCGGCTGGTCTGCTTCGCCCGCCACGAGAACACCGACGCCCGGTTGGGCACGCCGCTGTGCCTGGACTGCTACGACCACGACGCGCAGGCGGTCTGGAACCTCTCGGCCGGGGAGCTGTGGCGGCGCACCACCATCAGCATCAACCGCTACATGCACCGGCTGGCGAGGGCGCGCGGCATCCCGGACGTGCCGGTGACGTCGCCGCGTACCGGCAAGACCCGCTGGGTGTCGCCGGTGCGGCTGTCGTTCGGCAAGGCCGCCGAGATGCAACGGCGCGGCGTCGTGCACTTCCACGCCATCATCCGCCTCGACGGCCGCGACCCCACCGATCCGGACGCCATCGCGCCGGCCCCGCCGCAGCTCGACGCCGCCGACCTGGTCGACGCCGTCGACCACGCCGCCGCTACCGTCGGCTTCACCACCGCCGACCACCCGGCCCACCCGGGCGGCTGGCCGATCGCCTGGGGCGAGCAGGTGCTCACCAAGGTGATCACCGTGGCCGGGCGGGGTGCGGTGACCGACGCCCAGGTGGCGGCGTACTTGGCCAAGTACGCCACCAAGTCGACCGAGGTGACCGGCCACGCCTCCAACCGGCTCACCGCCGACAGCATCGACATCTACGCCGACCCGGCCGGCAGCCACACCGAACGCCTGATCGACGCCTGTTGGATGCTCGGCCGTCCCCGCGACTGGCGGCGGCTACGGCGCTGGGCGCACATGCTTGGCTTCGGCGGCCACTTCCTCACCAAGTCCCGCCGCTACTCGGTCACCTTCGCCCTGCTGCGCAACCAACGCGTGGTGTTCCGCCGCGCCCAGAGCAGCGGGCCGGAGGAAGCCGCGGCCGGCACCGAGCCGACCACGCTGGTGGTCAACTTCCTGCAATTCGTGGGCGCCGGCTGGCACACCACCGCTGACGCGCTGCTCGCCAACGCCTCCGCCGCGATGGCCCGAGAGCACCAGGACTCCGCGCGCGAGTACCTACAGACCCTCGTCGCCTGACGCGCGATTCAGCGTCAAGCCCGCCTTGACAGTGAAACCGACAACCATGGGGATCCGATGAGCATTGATGTACCAGCAGCACCCGGCGCGCTGCTGACCACAGAGGAACTTGCCCGGCTCGTGAAGGTCGACCCGTCCACCGTCCGACGGTGGCGCACCGCCAACCCGGTCCAGGGGCCGGCGTTCATCCGGCTGTCCACCCGGGTCGTCAAGTACGACCCGGAGGACGTACGGGCGTGGCTGGGGCGGCACCGCACCGATCCCGAGGAATCGGCTCGGTGACCACTCCCCTGCTCCCGATCGGCGTCGCCGTCTCCACCGACGTCGAGCACCGACCCGGCCGGCCGAACCCGTACCGTGCCCGGGTCCGGTGGGTCGATCCGGCGTCCGGCCGACGCCGCTCCAAGTCGCAGGCGTTCTCGGACGCCGAGCAGGCGCAAGCCTGGCTGGGCACCATGCAGCGCGCGGCGCGGGGCGGCGTCGACCCGGACGCGGCATCGATGCGGCTGGCACAGTACGGCGAGAGCGTGATGCGCCTGGCCCTGCGCGGCCTGGAGGGCAAGACGCTCGACCCGTACTTGGCGGGGTGGCGTAGGCGGGTCGTGCCGACGCTCGGCCACCTGCCGGTCCGGCTGATCACCAATGGTGCGGTGGATCGGGCCGCGCACGGCTGGATCGCCGAGGGCTGTGGCCGGTCGACGGTGAAGAACAGCCTTGCCGTCCTGGTGCGGGTCCTGGAGCAGGCGGTGCGGGACGGTCTGATCGACCGCAATCCGGCGCGGCTGACCGGGTGGCAGCGGGAGTACCAGCGGGCCGAGGACGAGTTGGACAACCCGCGTTCCCTGGCGCTGCCGGACTGGACCGCGCTGGCCACCCTGGCGGCGGCGCTGGTCGAGCGCTCGCACGGCCGCTACCCGGGCTGGGGTGAGGTCGTGATGTTCGCGGCCGGCACGGCGGCCCGCATCGGCGAGGTGTCCGGCGTGCGCAAGGGCGACATCGACCGCGACACGTGGCTGTGGACGGTGCGTCGGCAGACCACCACCGGGCCGGGCGGCCTGGTCGACAAGGGCACCAAGGGCAAGCGGGCGCGGCAGGTGCCCATCATCGGCGAGCTGCGGCCGATGGTGGCCGCGAAGCTCGACCGGCTTACGGCGGATGACGGCCGACTGTTCGTGGGCCCTCGCGGCGGCCGGATCAGCACGGCGGTGCTACGTGATGCGACGCACTGGGACGAGGTGGTCGGCTCGCTGGGGTTCGAGTATCTGCGGCGGCACGACCTGCGGCACACCGGGCTGACCTGGATGGCGGATGCCGGCGTGCCGGTGCATGTCCTACGGAAGATCGCCGGTCACGGCTCGCTGATGACGACTCAGCGGTATCTGCATCCGGATCGTCAGTCGATCCGGGCCGCCGGTGAGGCGCTGTCTTCGCATCTCACCGGCCTGAGGTCCCCAAATGGTCCCCAGCGGGGCATCGCATGATCGCGCGAAATGCCCTTCTACCTGCGTCGGGACGGCCGGATTCGAACCGACGACCCCTTGACCCCCAGTCAAGTGCGCTACCAAGCTGCGCCACGTCCCGATGCCCCCGCGCGGTCTCCCCCGCAGCAGCCGGTACAGCTTAGCGCAGGATCTTCGCACCGTGCGCACAGGCCCCTCCCGCGCCACACCCCCTAGAGCGTCCTAGGAGGGTGGCCTGCCGGGAAGGGCCGGCAGGCCACCTACGGTGGGAGGATCAGCCGTGTGCCTTACCCCGGCCGCCCGGGCCGAGCTTCTTGCGGGGGCGTACCGAGATGTCGATCGGGCTGCCCTCGAAGCCGAACTCCTCGCGCAGCTTGCGCTCCACGAACCGCTGGTAGCCGGCGTCCAGCGGACCGGTGGTGAACAGCACGAACCGCGGCGGCGCCACCCCGGCCTGGGTGGCGAACAGGATGCGCGGCGCGCGCCCGCCGCGTACCGGGTGCGGGGTCGCCTGGACCAGCGCGGTGAGCCACTGGTTGAGCTGCGCGGTCGGGATGCGGGTCTCCCAGCTGGCGAGGGCCTTGCGCAGCGCGGGGGCGAGCTTGTCGACGGCGCGGCCGGTGCGCGCGGACAGGTTCAGCCGGATCGCCCAGGGGATGCGGCGCAGCTCCCGGTCGATCTCCTTGTCCAGGTAGTAGCGCCGGTCCCCGTCGACCAGGTCCCACTTGTTGAACGCGATGACGAGTGCCCGGCCGGACTCCACGACCATGGTGAGGATCCGCTGGTCCTGCTCGCTGATCACCTCGCTGGAGTCCAGCAGCACCACGGCCACCTCGGCGGCCTCGATCGCCGAGGCGGTCCGCAGGCTGGCGTAGTATTCCGTGCCGCTGGCCTTGCCGACCCGCTTGCGCAGGCCGGCGGTGTCGACCAGCTGCCAGGTCTCGCCGCCGATCTCGGCCAGGCTGTCCACCGGGTCGACGGTGGTGCCGGCGACCGAGTCGACCACCGCGCGCTCCTCGCCGGAGAACCGGTTGAGCAGGCTGGACTTGCCGACGTTGGGTCGGCCCACCAGGGCGACCCGGCGCGGGCCACGCGGGCGGTTCTCCACGATCTTCGGCGCCTCGGGCAGCGCGTCCAGGATCGCGTCGAGCAGGTCGCCGGAGCCCCGGCCGTGCAGCGCCGAGACCGGGAACGGCTCACCGAGACCGAGCGACCACAACGAGGTGGCCTCCATCTCGATGGTGGTGTTGTCGGCCTTGTTGGCCACCAGGATGACCGGCTTGGCGCTGCGGCGCAGCATCTTCACCGCGGCCTCGTCCACGTCGGTCGAGCCGACCATGGCGTCCACCACGAACAGCACCACGTCGGCGGTGGCCACGGCGATCTCGGCCTGCGCCGCGATGGCGGCGGCCCGGTCCTTGGCGTCGGGCTCCCAGCCGCCGGTGTCCACCACGGTGAACGCCCGGCCGTTCCACTGCGCGTCGTAGGGCACCCGGTCCCGGGTCACGCCGGGGATGTCCTCCACGACCGCCTGCCGGCGGCCGATGATGCGGTTGACCAGTGTGGACTTGCCCACGTTGGGGCGGCCGACCACGGCCACCACGGGCTGCGGGCCGGTCGGCTCACCGGAGTCGACCTCCGGCTCGCGCAGCTCCACCCAGCCACCGAAATCGTCGTCGCTCACGCCGAGCCACCCTTCGTTCGCGACTGCGGGGCTCGCACAACCCGCTCACTCCTCGCGCTCACGCCACGCCCCGCTCGGTGAGGAGCTGGCGCAGGCGGGCGACGACCTCGTCGATGCCCAGCTCGGTGGTGTCCAGCACCACCGCGTCGGCGGCCTGCTGGAGCGGGTTGACCTTGCGGGTCGAGTCCAGCCGGTCCCGGCGGGCCAGGTCGGCGGCGGTCGCCGCGACGTCGGCCGCGTCCTCGGCGCTGCGCCGCTGGGCGCGGGCCGTCTCGGAGGCGGTCAGGTAGACCTTCAGGTCGGCGTCGGGCGCCACCACCGAGCCGATGTCGCGGCCCTCCACGACGATCCGGCCCGCCTCGGCGATCATGCGCCGCTGCCGCTCCACGAGCAGCTCGCGGACCGCGCCCACGGCGGCCACCGCGGAGACCGCGCCGGTCACCTCCGGGCCGCGGATGTCGGTGGACACGTCGGTGCCGTCGACGGTCACCGCGTACCCCTGGGGGTCGGTGCCGAGGCGCAGGTCGGCCTCGCCGGCGACCTTGGCCACCGACTCGGCGTCGGTCAGCTCCACCCCGGAGCGCAGGACCGCCCAGGTCAGCGCCCGGTACATGGCACCGGTGTCGAGGTAGCGGGCGCCCAGGCTCACCGCCAGTCGCCGCGACACGGTGGACTTCCCCGAACCGGACGGCCCGTCCACAGCGACCACACATCGCCCGGCCGGTACGTTTTCCTCCACCGTTGTCCTCCTCAGCCCGTACCTCGCGGGTCGCCGGTGTCTCCGGCGCCGTTGAGCGGATGTCTTTCGTCGTCAATCATGCCCGCGCCGCGCGGGCGCCCCGCCGGGCGGCGCGTGCGCCGGCCCGCGGACCGCGTCGAAGCCTACCGGGAGCCGTACCCCGGTCGTCTCCGGTCAGTCACCCACGGCCTTGAACAGGGCGGCGACCTCCGCGTTGGTCAGCCGCCGCAGCCGCCCGGTGCGCAGGTCGCCGAGCTTGATCGGACCGATCGAGGTACGGATCAGCCGGGACACCGGGTGTCCCGCCTCGGCCATCAGGCGCCGGACGATGTGCTTGCGCCCCTCGTGCAGGGTCAGCTCCACCTGGGCGGTTTTGCCCAGCGTGTCGACCACCCTGAACCCGTGGACCTTCACCGGCCCGTCCTCCAGCTCGATGCCGGCGGTCAGCCGCTTGCCCAGGTTGCGCGGGATCGGCCCGGCCACCTCGGCGAGGTAGGTCTTGAGCACCTCGTACGACGGGTGCATGAGCTTGTGGGCGAGGGTGCCGTCGTTGGTGAGCAGGAGCAGGCCCTCGCTGTCGGCGTCCAGTCGGCCGACGTGGTAGACCCGCTGCTCCAGCCGCGCGCCGATGAAGTCGGCGAGCTCGGTGCGGCCCTTCTCGTCGGCCATGGTGGTGACCACTCCGCGCGGCTTGTTCATCGCCACGTAGACCAGCCGGACGTCGGCCTGGAGCCGCTCCCCGTCGACGACGATCACGTCGCGGGTCGGGTCGGCCTTGTCGCCGAGCTGCGCCACCCGCCCGTTGACGGTGACCCGGCGCCGGAAGATCAGGTCCTCGCAGGCGCGGCGGGAACCCACCCCCGCGGCGGCGAGCACCTTCTGCAGGCGCTCGGCGCTCTCGTAGACGGGGGCGTCGGGCTTCGGGGCACGGTCATCGCGTCGCATCGGCAAGCTCTTCTACGTCGTCGGGAAGGAACGGGGCCAGGGGCGGCAGGTCGTCCACCGAGTTGAGCCCCAGCTTCTCCAGGAACATGGTGGTGGTCCGGTAGAGGAACGCACCGCTGTCCGCTTCGGTGCCGCACTCCTCGACCAGGCCGCGACCCACCAGGGTACGGAGCACCCCGTCGCAGTTCACACCCCGGATGGCGGAGATGCGGGAACGGGTCACCGGCTGCCGGTAGGCGACCACGGCGAGAGTTTCCAGCGCGGCCTGGGTCAGCCGGACCGACTGCCCGTCCAGTACGAACCGTTCCACGTAGGTGGCGTATTCCGGCCGGGTGTAGAGACGCCAGCCACCCGCGGCCCGGCGCAGCTCGAACCCGTGCCCGGCGGCGGTGTAGCCGGCGGCGATCTCGTCGAGCATCGCGCCGACGCGCTCCGGGGCCTGTTCGAGGACCTCGGCCAGGGTCAGCTCGCTGACCGGCTGGTCGACCACCAGCAGGATGGCCTCCAGGGCGCCGCGCAGCTCCGCGTCGTCGAGCACCGGCGCGGGCGCCGGCTCGGGCGCCGCCCGCCGCCGCCCCCGCTTCGGGGGTACGCCGTCCGTTGCCGCTTCCCCGCTCCCCTGGTCCGCCGCGTCCCGCTCGGACGTGCCGACGTCCGCCCCGCTTCCGCCAGAGATCTTGGTACGGTCCCGCCCCTCCGGGGGCGCCCCCGTACCAAGATCCGACCCGGTTGCGGCGATCTTGGAAGGAATCGGCCCCTCTGGGGGCCCTTCGCTTCCAAGATCTCTGGACGGCCCTGCGGCGGAGTCGAGATCGTGGGCGGTCCCGGTTCGTGGCGAGTCAGAAGTGTCCGAGATCTCGGGTTCCGCCTGCTCGGCGGCCGAACTGGAGTCGTCCGGCTCGGGCGCGGCCTGGGGCGCGGACGGACGCTGCCAGGGAGGGATCCAGGCAGCAGCCTGATCGGCCAGCGAGTCGTGGCGTTCCTCGTCGCTCATCCCTCTAACTCCTGCGTCGGTGCGGGTTCGTCCGCGGCGTCGGTCGGCAAGACGGCGTCGGATGCGGCGACGACCGGGGCGCCCGGCGCGGCGGAGCCGGCGACATCGCCGTCGGCCGGCGCGGCGGGGGTGGACGTGGTCGTGGATTCGGGGGTGCCGGCGTACTCGTCGACGGTCAGCTCGGCCTCCCCCTCGGCCGGGCCGGTCCAGCGCACCGTCAACTCCTCCAGCGCCTGCTCCTGCACGAACGCGACCAGCCCCTGCCGGTACAGCTCCAGCAGCGCCAGGAACCGCGCCACCACCTCCAGCGTCATCTCGCAGTCGGCGCAGAGCAGCGAGAACGTGGCGACGCCGGCCCGGCGCAACCGGTCGGCGATGATGCCGGCGTGCTCCCGGACGCTGACCCGGACCATGTGCACGTGCGCGATGGACACCTCGGGCACCGGCTTCGGGCTCATCGCCTTCAGCGCGAGCTTGAGCAGGCGCTGCGGGCCGATACCGAGCACCAGGTCGGGCAACGCCTCGGCGTACCGGGGCTCCAGGGTGACCGCCCGCGGGTAGCGCCGGCCGCCGACCGCCTCCAGCTCGGCGATGTGCGCGGCGGCCTCCTTGTACGCCTTGTACTGCAACAGCCGGGCGAAGAGCAGGTCCCGCGCCTCCAGCAGCGCCAGGTCCTCCTCGTCCTCCACCTCGGCCGAGGGCAGCAGCCGGGCCGCCTTGAGGTCGAGCAGAGTGGCGGCGACCAGCAGGAACTCGCTGGTCTCGTCCAGGTCCCACTGGTCGCCCATGGCTCGCAGGTAGGCGATGAACTCGTCGGTGACCTTGTGCAGGGCGACCTCGGTGACGTCCAGCTTGTGCTTGCTGATCAGCTGGAGCAGCAGGTCGAACGGCCCGGTGAAGTTGTCCAGCCGGACCGTGAAGCCACTGGTCTCCGGGTTGGCGGGCACCACGCCGTCGACCTCGGCGGCCAGCTCCGCGGCGGCGGCGGGGTCGCCGGTGCCGTGCGGCGGGTCGAGGGGCGGTGCGGTCACCGGGAAACCGTAGTCGACGCGGTGGGCGGGCGGCCTGCGGCCTACCGGTCCGCCTGGGCGGCGATCACCTCTCGGGCGAGCTGGCGGTAGTTGCGCGCGCCGGAGGAGGCCGGGTCGAGGGTGGTGATGGGCGCGCCGGCCACCGTCGACTCGGGGAACTTCACCGTCTTGGTGATCACGGTCTGGTAGACCTTGTCGCCGAATGCCTCGACCACACGCTGGAGCACCTGCCGGCAGTGGGTGGTGCGACTGTCGTACATGGTGGCGAGGATGCCCTCGAGCTCCAGGTCGAAGTTGAGCCGCTCGCGCACCTTGTCGATGGTGTCCAGCAGCAGCGCGACACCGCGCAGGCTGAAGAACTCGCACTCCAGCGGGATGAGCACGCCGTGCGCGACGGTCAGCGCGTTGATCGCCAGCAGCCCCAGCGAGGGCTGGCAGTCGATCAGGATGAAGTCGTACTCCTTGCGGATGGTCCGCAGCACCCGGGCCAGGGCCATCTCGCGGGCGACCTCGTTGACCAGCTGGATCTCGGCGGCGGAGAGGTCGATGTTGGCCGGCAGCAGGTGCAGCCCGGCCACGTCGGTCTTGATCAGGACGTCCTCGGCGGTGACGTCGTCCTGCATGAGCAGGTTGTAGACCGAGAGGTCGAGGTTGTGCGGGTTGACGCCCAGGCCGACGGAGAGGGCGCCCTGCGGGTCGAAGTCGACGAGCAGCACCTTGCGGCCGTACTCCGCGAGCGCGGCGCCCAGGTTGATGGTGGTCGTGGTCTTGCCGACGCCACCCTTCTGGTTGGCCATCGCGATGATCCGCGCCGGGCCGTGCCGGTCGGTCGGCATCGGCTCGGGGATCGGCTTGCGCATGGTGTAGGCGGCCGGGTCGGCGGGGCCGAGGTCGGCGCCGAGCGTCGCCTGCTGCTCACGGAGCTCCGACGTCCAGGTCTCGGCACGGTCACCGTTTCCTGCCATGTCCTCGTTGCCCCCTCCCGACGACCACCCGGCGTCGGAGCCGTCCGACGTCCCTCGCGGCGCCGCTGCGCACCCCCCGGTCCGTCGTACCTGGAGGTCCGCGCCGATGCCGACTGTACGCCACCGGCCAGCAGCGCGTTCGGTAGCGGGTCGGCGTGTCGGCCGCTCATGCGAGGGCGCGGGGGTGCGCGGTGGCGTACACCTCGCGCAGTCGTTCCACGGTGACCAACGTGTACACCTGGGTGGTGGTCACCGAGGCGTGGCCGAGCAGCTCCTGCACCACCCGCACGTCCGCGCCGCCGTCGAGCAGGTGGGTGGCGTAGGAGTGGCGCAGGGTGTGCGGGGAGACCGCGTCCGGGCCGTCGACCGGCAGGCCGGCCCGGCCGGCGGCGGCGCGCAGCACGCCCCAGGCGCCCTGCCGGGTGAGCGGGCCGCCACGGGTGTTGACGAACAGCGCCGGGGTGCCCCGGCCGGCGGCGAGCAGCGCCGGGCGGCCGCGGACCAGCCAGGCGCGGGTCGCGTCGGCGGCGTACCCGCCGATCGGCACCAGCCGGGCCTTGCCGCCCTTGCCGCGCAGCAGCACCGTGCCGGCGTCGAGGTCGAGGTCGTCGACGGCGGCGCCGACCGTCTCGGAGATGCGCGCGCCGGTGCCGTACAGGAATTCCAGCAGCGCCCGGTCGCGCAGCGCGCGGGGCGCGGCGTCGCCGGTGGCCCCGGCCGGACCGGCGGCCTCCAGCAGCCGCAGGACGGCGTCGACGGGCAGCGCCCGGGGCAGCCGCCGCGGCGGCGTCGGCGGGCGGACGTCGCGGCCGGGGTCGGCGCCGGCCAGACCCTCGCGCAGCGCGAAGCGGTGCAGGCCGCGCACCGCGCTGGCGGCGCGGGCGGTGGACGAGACGGCCAGCGGCGGGTGCGTGTCGTCGCCGGCGCGCAGCCGGGCCAGGTGCGCCTCGACCTGGGTGGCGCCGGCGGCGGCCAGGTCGGTCACCCCGACGTCGGCCAGGGTGGCGAGGTAGCGGTCCAGGTCCCGACGGTACGAGGCGAGCGTGTTCGCGGACAGTCCACGCTCGACGGTGAGGTGGTCCAGGTAGCCCCGGACCGCGCGGCGCAGGGCCGGCGCGGGTTCCGCGCCGGCCCGGTCCACCGTGGGGTCGGTCAGCTGAGCACCTCGGCCAGCGGCAGCACGTCCATGCCGTGCGCCTCCGCCACCGGGCCGTAGACGACCTTGCCGGCGTGGGTGTTCAGGCCCAGCGCCAGCGCCGGGTCGCTGCGCAGCGCCTGCTGCCAGCCCTGGTTGGCCAGTTCGAGGGCGTACGGCAGGGTGACGTTGGTCAGCGCGTAGGTGCTGGTGTTCGGCACCGCGCCGGGCATGTTCGCCACGCAGTAGAAGATCGAGTCGTGCACCTTGTAGACCGGGTCGGCGTGCGTGGTCGGCCGCGAGTCCTCGAAGCAGCCGCCCTGGTCGATGGCGATGTCGACGAGCACGCTGCCCGGCTTCATCCGGGAGACCAGCTCGTTGGAGATCAGCTTCGGGGCCTTCGCGCCGGGCACCAGCACCGCGCCGATGACCAGGTCCGCGTCGAGCACGGCCCGCTCGATCTCGTACGCGTTGGAGGCGACGGTCTGCAGGTGGCCGCGGTAGATGGCGTCGGCCGAGCGGAGCCGGGCCACGTTCTTGTCCAGCAGCAGCACCTCGGACTGGAGGCCGAGGGCGATGGCGGCGGCGTTCAGGCCGGACACGCCGGCGCCGATGACCACGGTCTTGGCCGCGTACACGCCGGAGACGCCGCCGGGCAGCACGCCCCGCCCGCCGCCGGTGCGCATCATGTAGAAGGCGCCCACCTGCGGGGCGAGCCGGCCGGCCACCTCGGACATCGGGGCGAGCAGCGGCAGCGAACGGTCGGGCAGCTCGACCGTCTCGTACGCGATGCCGGTGACCTTGCGGTCGACGAGCGCGTCGGTGCACTCGCGGGAGGCGGCCAGGTGCAGGTAGGTGAAGAGCACCTGCCCCTCGCGCATCCGGTGGTACTCCTCGGCGATCGGCTCCTTGACCTTGAGCACCAGCTCGGCGGTCTCCCAGACCTCGTCGGCGGTGGCCAGGATCTTCGCGCCGGCGGCGGCGAACTCGTCGTCGGTGATGCTGGAGCCGACCCCGGCGCCGGCCTCGACGAAGACCTCGTGGCCGTGGCGGGTGAACTCGTTGACGCCGGCGGGCGTGATCGCCACCCGGTACTCGTGGTTCTTGACCTCGCGGGGGATTCCGACCTTCACGATGCAGACACCTTCCTCCGGGGCGGCTCACCCCCGACTGAACGGCGCCGCGACGGCTCCGTTGCCGACGCGGTCCACCGGTCCCGCCGGCGGCAGTCTAGGCGCGTGGGAGGCCCGGGGACGCCAACACAGTGACATCCGGTGCCCGGTGGTGCTGACGATCTGTCAGGCGTGGACCGGGCTGCCCGGTGGAGACGACCTCAGCCGACAGGACAGACTTCGGTAAATATCTTCCCACCGGCGGGTGCCGATGCGGACAGGACGCGAGTGGATCACTATGGTGTCCGCTCATGACCACTCCTTACCAGCAGTACCCGCAGGGCGTCTCGGACAAGAGCAAGGTCGTCGCGGGCGTCCTCGGCATCCTGCTCGGCTTCTTCGGCGCCGGGCGGTTCTACATGGGCGACACCAAGACCGGCGTCCTCCAGCTCGTGGTGAGCGTCGTGACCTGTGGCTTCGGCGCCCTCTGGGGCACCATCGACGGCATCCTGATCCTGGTCAACGGCGGCGTCGACGGGCAGGGTCGCCCGCTGCGCGACTGAGCGTCGACACACGGAAGGGGCCGCGCGGTGCGTCGCACCGCGCGGCCCCTTCGTCGTCCGTCCCGGATCAGCGCGGCAGCGGCGCCTCGGGGCGGCGCAGCTCGGTGAAGCCGGTCTCCCGCGCCCGGGCGGCGGCGAGCAGCCCGGCCACGCAGGACGCGTTGGTGATCTCGCCGGCGAGCACCATCCGGACCGCCTCGTCGAGGTCGACGCGGACCACCTGCAGGTCGGCCTCCTCGTCGTGCCGGTCGTGCCGCTGCTCGGCCGGCACGTCGCCGAGGTCGCGGGCCAGGAAGACCCGGACCACCTCGTCGGAGAAACCGGGCGAGCTGTGCAGGTCGACCAGCACGTCGACGCGTCCCGCGGTGAGGTCGGCCTCCTCGGCCAGCTCCCGCGCCGCCGCGGCGGCCAGGTCCTCCCCGCTGACGTCCATCAGACCCGCCGGCAGCTCCCACAGGTGCCGGCCGACCGGGTGCCGGTACTGGCGGATCAGCACCACCTGGCCGACGTCGTCGAGCGCCACCACGGCCACCGCGCCCACGTGCCGGACGTAGTCGCGAGCGGCGGTGCCGCCCCCGGGCATGGTCACGTCGTCGCTGACCACCGAGAAGATCCGGCCGGACCAGACGTCCCGGCGCGCGGTCACCTCGTACCGGTGCTCCACCCCGCTCACTTGGCCGACGCCTTCGCCGCGCCGCCGCGGCCGGTCTTCTTCGCCGTGCAGTCCAGGTCCACCGGGAGCTGGTCGGCCTCGGAGTACGCGACCGCGGCGCCGACGAACGCGGCGAACAGCGGGTGCGGCCGGGTCGGGCGGCTCTTCAGCTCCGGGTGCGCCTGGGTGGCCACGAAGAACGGGTGCAGCTCGCGGTCCAGCTCGACGAACTCGACCAGCCGCCCATCGGGCGAGGTGCCGGAGATGGTCAGGCCGGCCTTGGTGAGCTGGTCGCGGTAGGCGTTGTTCACCTCGTAGCGGTGCCGGTGCCGCTCGCTGACCTCGGTGCTGCCGTACGCCTCGGCGACGATCGAACCCTCGGCCAGCTTCGCCGGGTACGCCCCGAGCCGCATGGTGCCGCCCAGATCGCCCCGGCCCGCGACGATGTCCTCCTGGTCGGCCATGGTGGCGATGACCGGGTGCACGGCCTCCTCGTCGAACTCCAGGGAGTTCGCGCCGTCCAGGCCGGCCAGGTGGCGGGCCACCTCGATGGTCATGCACTGCAGGCCGAGGCAGAGGCCGAGCAGCGGAACGCCGTTCTCCCGGGCGTACCGGGCGGTGCCGACCTTGCCCTCGATGCCGCGCACGCCGAACCCGCCGGGGATGACGATGCCGTCGACGCCGGCCAGCGCGGCGGCCGCCCCGGCCGGGGTGACGCAGTCGTCGCTGGGCACCCACTTGAGCTGCACCCGGGCGCGGTGGCCGAACCCGGCGGCCCGGATCGCCTCGCTGACCGACAGGTACGCGTCGGGCAGGTCGACGTACTTGCCGACCAGCGCGACGGTGATCGTGTGGCGGGGCTGGTGCACCCGCTCCAGCAGGTCGTCCCAGCTGGTCCAGTCCACGTCGCGGAACGACAGGCCGAGCCGGCGCACCACGTACGCGTCGAGGCCCTCGCGGTGCAGCACCTTCGGGATGTCGTAGATGCTCGGCGCGTCCGGGGCGGCGGTGACCGCCTCCCGGTCGACGTCGCAGTACAGCGACAGCTTCTCCTTGACCTTGTCCGGGATCTCCCGGTCGCAGCGCAGCACCAGCGCGTCGGGCTGGATGCCGATGCTGCGCAGCTGCGCCACCGAGTGCTGGGTCGGCTTGGTCTTCAGCTCGCCCGAGGGCGCCAGGTAGGGCACCAGCGACACGTGCAGGTAGAAGCAGTTGTCCCGGCCCAGGTCGTGGCGGATCTGCCGGATCGACTCCAGGAACGGCAGCGACTCGATGTCGCCGACCGTGCCACCGACCTCGGTGATCACCACGTCGGGGACCTGGCCGTCGGCGTCCGGGTCGGCCATGCCGAGGATCCGGGCCTTGATCTCGTTGGTGATGTGCGGGATGACCTGGACGGTGTCGCCCAGGTATTCGCCGCGTCGCTCCTTGGCGATCACCGCCGAGTAGATCTGCCCGGTGGTGACGTTCGCCTTGCCGGAGAGGTCCCGGTCGAGGAACCGCTCGTAGTGCCCGACGTCGAGGTCGGTCTCGGCGCCGTCCTCGGTGACGAAGACCTCGCCGTGCTGGAACGGGTTCATCGTGCCGGGATCGACGTTCAGGTACGGGTCGAGCTTCTGCATCACCACGCGCAGCCCGCGCGCGGTCAGCAGGTTGCCGAGGCTGGAGGCGGTGAGGCCCTTACCCAGCGAGGAGGCGACGCCCCCGGTGACGAAAATGTGCCTGGTCGTCCGTGCTGAAGGGGCCAAGGCCTGCTCCCGTGTCGTCCGTAGCGGTCGTGCGAACCGCCGTGCCGATCAGCCAAGTGATCACGCGATCCACGGGATTCCACGGTAACACCTTCCGGACGGTGAGCCGGCGTCGCACCCGCTGTCGGTGCACGTGGGGCCGCATCCGCCGCCCGGGGCGCGCCCCACGGGCGTCAGCCGGCGGGGATCTCGGTGGGGGTCGCGGTCGGCTGCGTGGGCACCCGGGGGCCGGCCGAGGGCTCCTCCCCCGCCGCCGGTGAGCCGCCCGCGGCCCGCGTCGCGCTCGCGGAGGACCCGGCGGGCCGGTCCACGTCAGTGGCGGGGCCGGAGGCTCCTGACGGCGCCTCGCCACCGTCGGACGGGGCACCACCGGCCGACGCGCCGCCAGCTCCCGACACGCCGCCCGACGCCGCGCCACCGCCGGCCGCGCCACCGCCGGCCGGGCCACCGCCGGACGGGGTCGCGCCGACCTCACCCCCGGGACGGCCGCTGTCGGGCCGGGTGCGGTCGGTGGAGTGGTCGAGCACCCGGAGCGCGGCCAGCGCCGCCATCGGCACCACCAGCGCCCCCGCCGCACCGGCCACGTCCAGCGCCGAGCCGCCCAGCACGCCGCCGAGGCCGGCCGCCACGCCGGTGCCGGCCATCGCCGCCCGGATCGCGGGGTAGATGCCGAACAGCCGCATCAGCCCACCCCAGGGCTGGAGCAGGGCCAGCCAGACCAACGCCGCCCCGGCCAGGGCCAGCACGGTCAACGGGCTGTTCACCAACGTCTGGAAGTTGGAGGTGCTGGACCGGTGCACGGTGAGCCCGCCGGTGCCGTCGCCGAGCGCGGCCAGGAACCGGCCCAGGCTGCCCCGCTCCACCGCCGGCCGGCCCAGGTCGACCAGCGCGAACCCGATGGTGACGGCCAGCCCGGCCATGGTGGCCCAGGCCAGGCGGCTCACGGTCAGCCACCCGCCGGTGCAGATCGCGGCGGCGACGCTCACGCCGGCGGTGAGCGCGATCGCGCCGATCGAGTCGGCGCCCAGATAGGGGCTGCCCACGATCACCACCGCGACGCCGCCGACCGCGACCATGACGAACGGCCGCCAGCCCCGCCGGACGCGTTGGGCCAGCCAGCCGCCGCACAGCAGCGACCCGGCGATGAACACACCCAGCCCGACCGTGCCCAGCCCGGCGTACCGGCCGCCCTCCAGGGCGGAGTAGCCGACCACGCCGTTGAGCTGCAACCGGGAGCCGGTGAGCACGTCCACGCCGACCACCAGCGTGGCCAGCCCGGCGACCGCGCCCAGCGGCCCGAGCGTGCGGTCGTGCCCGGGGGTGAACCGGACCGCCGCAGTGCCGCCGACGATGAGCAGGGCGGTCACCGAGGCGAACCACCAACCGGCGTGATGCCCACGCCACCAGGGCGCGGCGTCGGCCAGCAACGCCGCCGGCACGGCCAGCGCGGCGGCGATCAGCAGCAGCTCCACCACGGCGACCACGCGCCGGGACACCGGTGCGGGCCCGTGCGGGCCGGCCAGTCGGCGGGCCCGGCGCAGCAGCGGCAGCACCGCCACCGCGAGAGCCAGCTGGGCGGCGGCCAGCAGGGTGAAGAACCAGCCGGCGACCCGCCGCTGGGCGGCGGCCTCCCGGTCGGCGTCGGCGGGCGCCTCGATCGCGGTCCGCAGGTCGTCGGGCCGGTCGTCGACCGTCACGGCGGGCCGACCCAGGAACGCCCGTTCCGGCATCGGCCGGCCGAGCGCGGCGAGCGCGGTCGGCGCCAGGTCGACCAGTTGCAGGTAGCCGGCCCGGGCGGTGCTCGCGGAGGTCAGCCACCCGCCGTCCCAGCCGGGACCGTCGGCGACCGCGACGTGCAGCCGCGCCGGCGAGTCGGTGTCGGAGACGCCGGCGACCAGCACCAGCGAGTTCGGCGGCCGGGCGGCGAGCACCCGGGCCAGCCGGGCGTCGGCCTGGCGCGCCTGACCGGCGCGGACGGCCGGGTCGTCGTCGTCGACGGTGCCCACGTCGACGATGCTCAGCACGCAGGAGCCGAGCAGTTCCGCCGGGTCCTCGGGCAGCGCCGGCGCGTACCGGTCGACCCGGCCGAACGGCCGGGCTGCGGCCACGGCGGCGCCCGGGCCGACCGCCACCGAGCAGCGCACCGACTCGGCCAGCGCCCCGGGTGTCGCGCCCCAGGCGAGCTTGTCCTGGTTGTACGCGACGACGGACTCCTGGTCGGGCAGGTTGGCGCCGATCCGGTCGGGCTGCTCGACGCTCACCCCGGTGGCCGGGCAGCCGCCGCCGGTCCGGGGGCCGTTCCAGGCGGCGAAGTTCCCGGCGCCCAGGGTCAGCCACCCGTCGACCGGGCAGGTGGGGCGGTGCGCGGAGCGCACCGAGAGGGAGCCGATCGCGCCCTGCTCGGCCATCCGCCACAGCGTCGGGGTGTTCTGCGGGTCGACGTCGTCCCAGCGCAGACCGGCGGCGCCGACCAGCACCACGAAGTCGGCGCTGCGCCGGGGCGTGCCGTCGTCCGGGCGGGCCGCCAGCGCGGTGACGCCCAGCGCCACCACCACCAGCGTCAACAGCACCGGGACGAGTCGGCGCAGCATCAGCGGTTCCCCGTCGAGTGCTGGGGCGTCAGCTCCGCGTAGAGGGCGGCGAGGGCGGCCACGGTGTCGGCCTCGGTGGGCCAGGTCGCGGCCCGCGCCGCGCCGCGCCGGCTCAGCTCGGCCCGGCGCGGGGCGTCGTCGAGCAGCTCACGCACCGCCGCGTCGACGGCGTCCACGTCACCGGGCGGCACCAGGACCGCGGCGTCGCCGACCAGCTCCGGCAGGCCGCCGACAGCGGTCGCGACCAGCGGTACGCCGGCCCGCAGCGCCTCCTGCGCGAACAGCTGCCGAGCCTCCCAGTCGCTGGTGACCACGGCGAGGTCGGCGCCGGCCAGCAGGTCCGCCACGTCGGTGCGGTGCCCGAGCAGGGTCACCGGCGCCCGGGCGGCCGAGATCCGCGCGGCCAGCGGCAGGTAGGCGGGCCCGCTGCCGGCGATCACCACCGCCGGGGCGGGGGTCCGGGTCCGCCACCGGGCGGCCGCGTCGATCAGCACGTCGTACCGCTTCTGCGGGTGCAGCCGGCCCACCGAGAGGATCAGCGGACGGTCCCCGGTGACCCCGAACTCGGCCCGCACGGCGGCGCGACGGCGGCGCGGCGCGGGCAGCGCGGGCGCGGCGACCGGCGCGAGGCGGGCGTCGGTGGCGCCCAGCGCGGCGGCCCGCTCGACCAGGTCGGCGGAGGCGCCCAGCGCGACCCGGACGGAGCGGGCGACGACCCGCTCCACCAGCCGGGACACGGTGCCGCGCAGCCCACCGGCGAGCACCGCGTTGTGCCAGGTCACCACCAGCGGGGCGGCGGGGCGGGCGAGCGCGGCGACCAGCCCGGCGCGCAGGCCGTGCGCGTGCACCACGTCGACCGGCGTCTGCGTGAGCGCCCGGCGCAGCGCGGTGACCGCGCGCGCGTCGCCCGGGGTGGGGCTGGCCGGGATCTCCACCGGCGTGAACCGGGCGCCCGCCCCGGTGAAGTCGAACTGGTCCTGGGTGGCGGCCGGGCCGCAGACCAGCACGGCGGCGCCGGCCTCGGTCAGGCCTCGGGCGACCGAGCGGACGTGCTGCCCCACCCCGCCGGTGCTGGAGGCGAGCACCAGGGCGACCGACCCGGGCCAGCGCGGTGCCGGCGAGGCGTCCGTCATGAGGAAACGGTCTCCTTTCCGTCGCCCCGCTCGCCGGGGTGCTGGTCGGTCCGCGGGCCGTCGGCCCCGTCGGCCGGGCGCCGCCGGCGTACCCGGCGGGCCAGGGCCGCGAGCAGCGGCCGCAGGTCGCGGGCGTCGGTCAGCCAGGCGACGGCGAGGAACAGGACACCGACCACGACCCCGGACAGCATGCCCTGCGCGAGGGCCGCGAGTGTCGTCGGGGTCCCGTCGCCGAGCCCGGCGAGTCCCCGGGCGGTGGCCACTCCGCCGGCGGCGGCGACGGCGGCGGCCAGCAGCCCGGCGGCCCCGGCCCGCCCGACGCCGGCCAGCGCCTCCCGGCCGGCGGCCCGGCCCACGGCGGCGAGCAACAGGCCGCCGAGCAGCACCATCCCGGCGGAGGTGGCCAGCGTCACCGCGAGCACCCGGTCGGCCAGCGGCAGCGCCTGGCCGAGCAGGACCGCGAGCGCGGGCACGCTCAGCCAGCCCACCGCGGTGGCGACGCTTGCCGCGCGGGTCTCGCCCCGCGCGTAGAGGGCCCGGGTGAGCACCGCGAACAGGCCGTAGCCGAGCAGGCCGGGAGCGAAACCGGCGATCCCGACCGCCGCGGTCCGCGCGTCGAGCGCGCCGCTGAAGAAGAAGTGCCCGACCGGGATCGCGGTGCCGACCAGCGCGGCGGCGCCGAGCAGGCTGAACAGCACGATCCCGCGCACCGCCGGGGCGAGGGTCTCCCGGTAGGCCCGTTCGTCACCGCTCGCCCGCGCCGCCACCAGCGTCGGGTACGCGGCGACCGCGAGCGGCACCGCCAGCACCGCCCAGGGCAGGAAGTAGACCGTCTGGGCCAGGTTGTAGACGCCGACGTCGGCGACCCGGCCGTAGGTGACCTGGTTGAGCGTGACGGCAAGCGCGATCTGCTGGGCGGCGACGGTGACCACGCCGGCGGCCACCAGCCCGCCGACCCGGGCCCGGGCGTCGGCCGGGAACCGGTAGCCCGGCCGGATCGGCAGCCGCAGCCGGCGCAGCGGGATCAACAGGGACAGCGACAGCACGACCACGCCGAGCGTGGTGCCGCCGGAGAGCAGCAGCTCGCCGCCGCGCCCGGCCGCGCCGATGGTGGCCAGCCGGCCCTCGACGGCGGTGAAACCGAGGTAGACCGCGATGACCGTGAGGCTGGACAGCAGCGGCGCGATGACCGGCCAGGCGAACCGCCGGTGCGCCTGGAGCACGCCGGTGAGCACGATCCCCACGCCGTAGAGCGGCAGCTGCGGAGCGAAGACCCGCAGCATCCGCGCGCCGGAGGCCTGCCGGACCTCGCCCAGGCCGTGCCCGAGCAGGCCCATCAGCGGGTCGGCGAACAGCGCCACCAGCACCGCCAGCGGCATCAGCAGGCTCAGCGTCCAGGTCAGCAGCGCGCCGGTGGTGGCGGCCACCACCCGCCGGTCACCCGCCTCGACCGCGCCGGCCAGCAGCGGTACGACGAGGCTGGCCAGCGCCCCGCCGGCGACGATCTCGAAGATGAAGTTCGGGACGTAGTTCGCCACCAGGTAGGCGCCACCGAGGTCGGTGGGGGCCAGCGACCAGGTGAACACGGCGGTGCGGCCGAACCCGGCGAGCCGGCTGACCACGGTGAGGACGGCGATGAGGGCGGCCGCGCCGGCGACGCGGCCGGCGGCGGCGAGGGGTGCCGGTTTCGTCACGTCAGTCGGCGAGCCGGCCCAGCTCGTCGAGGTGTCGCAGCCCCGGGGTCCGCTGGATCACCTGGGTGAAGCTGACCTTCTCGCTGGCCGCGGTCAGCGCGGCGAGCACGGCCAGCACGGCGGCGCGCCCGAGCGGCCCGGTACGCGCGGCGAGGCTGACCCCGAGCACCGCGCCGAGCGCGTTGGCGCCGCTGTCGCCGAGCATCACCCGCTCGTCCAGGTCCTCCCGGACCAGGCCGGCGGCGGCGCCGACGGCGCCCGCCGCGATGCCGCCGTAGGGGCCGGTGGACAGCGGCGCGCCGAGCAGCATGCCGGACTTCAGCGCCCGGCCGGGGCGCAGGTCGAGCAGGTTGACCAGGTTGGCGGTGCCGGCCACCACGCCGGCGCCGAGCAGCACGTCGAGCCCGCGCCCGAGCGTGCCGGCCCGCTGCCGGCGCGGGTGGGCGGCGACCCGCCGGTCGGCGGCGAGCAGCGCCGCGGCGCCGAGCCCGGCCGCGCCCACCCCGGCGACCTTGACCAGCCCGGCGGTGACCTGCCCCTCGCGCAGCGCGGCGAGGTGCCCGGCGAACCCCTTGGCGGCCTTCTGTTCCGGGCGGGCGCCGACCACGTCGTCGTAGAGCCCGACCGCGCCCGCGCCGACTCCGGCGAGCAGGGCGGCCGCGCCGGCCGGCGCGCTGCCGGCGCCGAGCGCGCCCGCGGTGGCGGCGCCGACGGCCAGTGCCGGACCGGCGGCCAGGGTCACGGTGCGGCCCCGGTAGTTGGTGCGCTCCAGCGCGGGCGCGCTCGGCGACATCCGCACCTCGCGCAGCACGTAGCGGGCGGTCAGCACCCCCGCGCCCACGGCCAGCAGCCGACCCAGTCTCACGCGACCCCTCCGATCCGGACTCCGAACGCGGCGCGGCACGGACCGGACGGCCCGGGCGCGTTCACTGGGGCAGTTTAGGCAGCAGGCCGGTGGCGTTGTCGCCCACGCCGTACTGGCCGGTCTTCTTCTCGGCCAGCTGCTGCGCCAGGGCGAGGCTGGTGACCAGCTGGCCCTGCACGGTGTTGGCGTTGTCGACGGTGGAGATGGTCTGCGACAGCACCGGGTCGCCGCGGACCACCGCGACCAGGTTGCCGCCGGTGGAGCCCATGCCGGCGACCACGAGCACCCCCGCCCGGTCGAACTGCTCGGCGATCTTGACCACCGACTCGTCCTTCTTCGCCGAGTCCTTGTCCACGTACGGCTGGCCGGTGACCAGCACGACGGCCTCGGCGGCGCCGGAGATCTTGTCCTCCGGGGTGAGGTAGCCGGCGGTGGCGTACTTCTCGAGCACGCCGCGCCGGTCGGCCTCGCTGACCGGCGCGCTGCCCGCCGGCCGGTCCACCAGGACGTTGGCCAGCAGCGCGCTGGAGGTCTCCACGCCGTGCCCGTTGCCGGGCAGGTTGGCGGTGGGCGCGCTGTTCGGGCGGGCGGCGGTGACCGCCAGCTCCAGCAGGTTGTTGTTGCTGTCCGGGTTGATGAACTTGTCCTGGAGGTCGACGCGGCCGGTGACGTCGGCGCCGGCGGTCGCCAGCATCTTCAGCACGCCCTCGGTCTGGTCCCGCCCGCTGGGCAGGGTGAGCACCAGCACCCGGCGGCCGCTGAGCTTGCCGGGCAGGACGAGCTGCGCCATCTCGGCGGCGAAGTCCTCCTCGGTCTCCAGCTGCTTCTGCATGCTGTTGACCGACTGGCGCATCAGCGAGTTGTCCTTGCGCAGGCCGTTGACGTTCTCCCGGAGCGAGTCGGCGACCGGCCCGTTGAGGGCGGCCGTGCCGACCACCAGGCCGATCGCCAGCGCGAGGAAGACCGCGGTCAGGGACACCACGTGGTAGCGGAAGTTGATCACGCTTGCAGCCTCTTGATCGTCGGGGGAGCTAGAAGAGCTGGCCGAGCTGGAACACGAAATTGTCCCACCATTCGGAGACCACGCCCAAATACGCCTTCCCGACGGTGGATACCGCCACCGCGGAGGCCATCGCGGCCACCGCCGAGAGGACCAGCAGCAGCAGCGACGAACCGGAGATGCTCTGCCGGTAGAGCCGGCTGACCCCCTTGGCGTCGACCAGCTTGCCGCCCACCTTCAACCGGGTCAGGAACGTCGACGCCATGCCGCCACGGCCCTTGTCGAGGAACTCCACCAGGGTGGCGTGGGTGCCGACGGCCACCAGCAGCGAGGCGCCCTTCTCGTCGGCCAGCAGCATGGCCAGGTCCTCGCTGGTGGCCGCCGCCGGGAACGTGATCGCGGGGACGCCCAGGCCGTTGACCCGGGGCAGCCCCGGGGCCCGCCCGTCCGGGTAGGCGTGCACGATCACCTCGGCGCCGCAGCGCAGCACGTCGTCGGTGACCGAGTCCATGTCGCCGATGATCATGTCGGGGGTGTAGCCCGCCTCGACCAGCGCGTCAGCCCCGCCGTCGACGCCGATCAGCACCGGCTTGAACTCGCGGATGTAGGGCCGCAGCACGTCCAGGTCGGCCTTGTAGTCGTAGCCGCGGACCACGATCAGGCAGTGCCGGCCCTGGATCTGGGTCTGGATCTCCGGCACGCCGACGCCGTCGAGCAGCAGGTCGCGTTCCTGCCTGAGGTAGTCCATCGTGTTGGCGGCGAACGCCTCCAACTGCACCGACAGGCCCTCCCGGGCGTCGGCCATCGACTTGGCCACGGTCTCGGCGTCCTGCAGCGCGCCGTGCGCGACCGGTTCGTCGCCGACGAAGACGGTGTTGCCCTCGATCCGCACCAGGTCACCCTCGCGTACCTGCTCGAAGACGCTCTCCCCGAGGTCGTCGAGCAGCGGGATGCCGGCCGCCACCAGCACCTCGGGGCCGAGGTTGGGATAGCGGCCGGAGACCGACGGCTTGGCGTTGAGCACCGCGGCGACCCCCACCGCGACGAGCGAGTCGGCCGCCACCCGGTCCAGGTCGACGTGGTCGATGACCGCGATGTCACCGGGGCGCAGGCGACCGACCAGCCGTTTCGTCCGGCGGTCGAGGCGCGCGGTGCCGAGGATCGAGCCCGGTTCCGCGTTCCGGGTCCGGCGCAGTGTGGGTAGACGCATCGTGACCATCCTGGCATGTGGGGCAGGTAATGCTGTCGCGACATGCCTGAGCAGGGCCGCCTACCCAGGGAAGCACACCGGGACGCGCCCCGGTGTGCTTGCGCTCACAATCGGGGCATCACGGACGCCTTTCCTTGGCCGCCACGGCCAGGAGTTCCTCGGCATGAGCGATACCCAGATCGGAATCCGGCAAACCGGCGAGCATCCGGGCCAGCTCGCGGGCCCGCTCGGTGTCCTCCACCACCCGCACGCCGCTCGTGGTCACCGCGCCGCCGGTGTCCTTCGCCACCACCAGGTGCCGGTCGGCGAACGCGGCGACCTGCGGCAGGTGGGTGACCACGAGCACCTGGTGGCTGCGGGCCAGCCGGGCCAGCCGGCGGCCGATCTCCACCGCGGCCTGGCCGCCGACCCCGGCGTCGACCTCGTCGAAGACCAGCGTGGGCGGGCCGCCGGAACCGGCGAACACCACCTCGATGGCCAGCATCACCCGGGACAGCTCACCGCCGGACGCGCCCCGCTGCAACGGCAGCGCCGGCGCGCCCGGGTGGGCGAGCAGCCGCAGCTCGACCTCGTCGGCGCCGTCCGCGCCGACGCCCGCCTCGACGCCGTTGACCGGCAGGCTCGGCTCGGACCGCCCGGCCGGCCGGGACAGTACCGCCACCTCGATCCGCGCGTGCGGCATGGCCAGCCCCGCCAGCTCGACGGTGACCTGTTCGGCGAAGCGGACCGCGGCCTCGTGCCGGGACGCGGAGACCCGCCCGGCGAGGTCGGCCACCTCACCGGCCAGCCGGGACGCCTCGCGGTCCAGCTCGTCCAGCAGCTCGTCGGAGGTGTCCAGGTCGGACAGCCGGGTCCGGGCCCGCTCGGCCCAGGCCACCACCCCGTCGACGTCGTCGGCGTACTTGCGGGTGAGCGCGCGCAGCGCGGCCCGCCGCTCGTAGATGGTCTGCAGGCGGGCCGGATCGGCGTCCAGCGCAGCCAGGTAGGTGGACAGCTCGGCGGACACGTCGGTGACCAGCGTCGCGGCCTCCTCCAGCCGGGCCGCCAGCTCACCCAGCGCCGGGTCGGTGCCGGCCTGCGCCTCCAGCGTGCGCCGGGCGGTGCCGAGCAGCGCGGTCGCGTCCGGCGCCTCGTCGGTGGCCTCCACGCCGCCGGCCACGCACTGCTGCGCCACCTGCGCCGCGGTGCGCAGCCCCTCGGCGTGCTCCAGCCGCTGCGCCTCCGCCTTCAGCTCGTCGTCCTCCCCCGGCTGCGGGTCGACCCGGGTGATCTCGTCGAGGCCCAGCCGCAGCAGGTCGGCCTCCTGGTTGCGCTCTCTGGCGTTGCGCCGCCGGTCGGCCAGGTCGTCGACCACCGTCCGCCACCGGCCGTACGTCTCGCGCAACGCGTCGAGCAGCTTCTCGTGCTCCGGGCCGGCGAACCGGTCCAGCGCGGCCCGCTGCTCGGCCGGGCGCAGCAGCCGCAGCTGGTCGGACTGCCCGTGCACCGCCAGCACCTGCTCGCCGACCTCACCCAACGTCGACACGGGCATGCTGCGCCCGCCCAGGTGGGCGCGGGAGCGGCCCTCGACGGTGACCGTGCGGCTCAGCAGCAACGAGCCGTCCTCGTCGGGCTCGCCGCCGGCGTCGATGATCCGGGCGTGCACCGCCTCGGCCACCCGCCCGCGCAGGCGCAGCCGCCCCTCGACCACCGCGCGGCCCGGCTGGGCGCGCACCCGGCCGGCGTCGGCCCGGCCACCGAAGAGCAGGCCGAGGCCGGTCACCACCATCGTCTTGCCGGCGCCGGTCTCGCCGGTGATGACGTTCATCCCCCCGGCCAACGGCAGCGTGGTGTCCTCGATGACGCCCAGTCCGGTGATGCGCAGCTCTTCCAGCACAGCACCCGACAGTAGCCCCGCCGTGTGACAGTTGACCAGCCGGCACGGTGGCCTGTGGACGCCGTACAGTTCTGGCCCGTGCTGGAGGAGATCGGTCTGACCCCGGGCGAGGAGCAGCTCTACCGCAGCCTGGTCCAGGCGAGCACGGCCCGGGTCGAGGAGCTGGCCGAGCGGCTGGGGCGCCCCCGCGCCGAGGTCGCTGCCCGGCTGGACACGTTGCGGGACAAGGGCCTGGTGCTGCCCACCGGCCCGGGGCCGGACGCGCCGCTGCGGCCGCTGGCCCCGGACGTCCCGCTCGGTGAGGCGCTGCTGCGCCGCCAGTCCGCGCTGGAGGCGGCCCGCGCCGCGGTGACGCAGCTGGCCGAGGACTACCGGGCCGGGATGCGCCGCCACGACGCGGCACACCTGGTCGAGGTGGTCACCGGCGCGCGGGCGCTGCGGGAACGCCTGCGCGACCTGCAGGACGGCGCGCGCGACGAGGTGCTCTGGTTCTGCCGCGCCAACCCGCTGGCGATGCCCGGCCCGGAGAACGTCGAGGAGTTCGACGCGCTGGCCCGGGGCGTGCGCTACCGGGCCATCTACGAACGGGCGATGCTGCTCGAACCCGGCGCGCTGGCCGACGTCGAGCGCGGCGTACGCGCCGGCGAACAGGCCCGGGTGCTCGACCGGCTGCCGGTCCGGCTGGCCGTGGTGGACGGCCGGACCGCGATCTGCCCGCTGGTCCCGGACCGCGACGGCGGCGAGCCCACCGCCGCGGTGATCGGCCGCAGCCAACTGCTGGACGCGCTGGTCGCGCTCTTCGAGAGCCACTGGTTGATGGCCACCCCGCTGGGCGCCTCCGCCGACCGCGACGGCGCCGGTTACCAGCCCGACGACGACGAGGTGCGGCTGCTGTCGCTGTTCGTGGCCGGCGTCCCGGACAAGTCGATCGCCTCCCAGCTCGGGGTGAGCCGGCGCACCGTGCAGCGGCGGCTGGCCGACCTGATGACCGCCGCCGGCGTGGACACCCGCCCCGGGCTGGCCTTCCAGGCCGCCCGCCGGGGCTGGATCTGACCGGGGTCGGGGCGGGACGGTCCCCAGAGCCGTCCCGCCCCGACCGGTTCAGCGCAGCCCGTACGCGTCGTACACGGTCTGCGTCACCGTGCTGCCGGCCCGGTCGGACGCGCGGACGCGCAGCGACACCGCGCCCCGCCCGGCCGGCACCTCGACGGTGAACCGGGCACCGGCGCCCCGCACCGCCGCCGTCCGCCAGGTGTGCCCGCCGTCGAGGGAGACCTCGACCCGTACCCGCAGGCCCGTCGGCGCGGGCAGGCCGGCCGGCTGCCGCAGCGTCAGGCCGACCGCGTGCGGACGCCGGCCGGACACCTCGCCGCGCAGGTCGGCCGGGACCCGGTAGTCGACCTGGAGCAGCGGCAGCGGCCGGGCCGCGTCCCCGGCCGGGCGGGCCGAGGTGAACTCCCACGCCGTCTCGGTGCGGGTGGCCCACCGCCACTCCGGCGACGACCGGGCGGTGGTCACGTCCAGCCGGTAGCGGGCCCGACCGGGTGTGGTCGGCACCGGCGCCCAGCCGGCGGAGAGGTCGGCGATCGGCTGCCCGTCCCGGCTGACCCGGCGGGTGACGGTGTCCTGCTCCTCGGCGTACCCGGCGGCCCCGGCGTGCCCGTCCGCGTCGACGAACTCGGCCAGCCGCAGGTCGAGCGTGTCCCCGGTCCGGCTCGGCGCGGACACCCCGACGCCGGCCGGCACGGCCGGACGCACCAGCGGCGCGTACCACGTCTCGACCGTCCGGTCGGTCCCGGCGTACCGCCGGGGCGCGGCGTCCAGACCGCCGTTGAGCTGCCCCCAGTTGGCGAACATCAGCCGGTGCAGGACCCGGTGCTGCCACCACGAGTCACCGGCGCTGACGAACTCCTGCCGGGTGGTCCCGGTGCGCACCATCCGCTGGTCGTCGTTCCAGGAGAACTCCTGCCAGGGCCGCCACGCGAACCGCTGCTCGGTCGACCAGTCCAGCCCGCCGGTGTCGCCGTAACGGGCGGTCACCTCGGCGGTGTTGCCGGCGGTGACCCGGTGCGTGATCCGCTCCGGCACCCGGCCCCGCGACACCTGGAACACGTCGTAGAGGTACGGGCTGTCCACGGTCAGCGTGAGGTCCAGCCGGGCCCGCCCGGTCCGGACGGCGGCGAGCAGCCGCTGCCCGTCGTCGTACGCCACGGCCAGTGCCGCCACCGGCAACCGGTCGCCGGTGGGCCGCCAGACCGTCCACGCGCTGCGGTCCGCGGGCCGCACGATCAGCACGGCCGCCACCCCGGCCGCCGCGGCGGCGGCCACCTGCTCCTCCTCGGACCGGTCCTCGGCGGTGGTGAGCAGCGCCGCCGCTCCCCGCGCGCCGGCCAGCTCGGCCGGGGTGCCGGTGCCGGCCGCCACCAGGCGCAGCCGCTGCCGACCGGCCGGGGCCGGCGACTGACCCATCAGGTTGACGTCCAGCGGCCCGGACACCCCGGGTACGCGGATGTCCACCATCGGCGCCACCAGCTGCCAGCGGGAGGAGAACTCGAACTCGCCCCGACGCACCGGCCGGGTCGGCGTGACGTTCAGCTGCTGCACCGTGCTGAACGCCATCACCCCGTGGTCGACCTGCCGGCCGTTGCCGAAGACCCGGTGCTCGTAGAAGCTCAGCGTGGCCCGCTGCTCGGCCGGGCGCGGGGTCTCGATCCGCACCGGCGTGCCGCGCCGCGGGTCCAGCACCACGGTGAGGTCCCGGTCCACCGTCAGCTCCGGGTCGGTGACCAGGGTGAGCTGCTCGTCCAGCGGCGCGCCGTGCTCGATCAGCGCCTGGAGCAGGTACGGGCCCTCCTCCACCTGGACCTGCCAGTCCCCGCCGCCGAGCCAGCCCAGCGCGTCGGACTCCGGGTGCTCGCCGAACAGCGTCACCACCGGCGCCGGCCCCGGCCGGCCGGCCATGTCCAGCGCGCGCAGCGTCACGGTGTGCTGCGGGCCGCTGAGGGTGAGCCCGACCACCGTCCGCACGCTCACCCCGTCGGTCCCGGTCGCGGTCAGCCACCCGCCGTACGGACCCCGGTCCAGCCGCGCCGGGTCGGCCCGCAGCGGCACGTCCACGCCGCCACCGGCCGGCACCGTCACCGCGCCGCCGTCGAACGTCACCCCGTCCGCCTCGGCCGTGCCACTGTCCAGGTTGCGCAGGTCCAGCGCCAGCCGCAGCGTCTGCGCGGTCGCCGTGCCGTTGACGTAGCGCACGGTCCGCGTCGCCGCCGGCGCGCCGGTGGCCAGCCGGCCGAAGTCGGCGGTGGCGGTGCCGTACACCCGCTGACCCAGCGCCCGGGCCACGTCGACCCGCCCGCCGCCCTGCTCGAACACGGTCGGCCCGGCGGTCAGCTTCGCGGTGCTCACCAGCGCGTCCTTGAGCTGCGCCGGAGTCCAGTCGGGGTGCTCCTGGGCGAGCACGGCCGCCGCGCCGGCCACGTGCGGCGTGGCCATCGAGGTGCCCGACGCCCGGGTGTAGGCGGCGTCCACCGGCGCGCCCATGGCGGTGCCCTCGGCCCGCGCGGCGACGATCCCGACGCCCGGCGCGGTGATCTCCGGCTTCAGTCCGTTGTCGCCCAGCCGCGGGCCGCGGCTGGAGAAGTCGGCCAGCGCGTCGTCACGGTCCACCGCGCCGACGGTCAGCGCGGCGCTCGCCGCGCCCGGCGAGCCGACGCTGCGGGCCGTGCCCTCGTTGCCGGCCGCGACCACGAACAGCGCCCCGGTGGCGGCGGTGAGGTCGTTGACCGCCTGGCTCATCGGGTCGGTGCCGTCGGTCGGCGCGCCGCCGAGACTCATGCTGATCACCTTGGCCCCGGAGTGCGCGGCCCACTCCATGCCGGCGATGATGCCGGAGTCGTAGCCGGAGCCGGAGTCGTCGAGCACCTTGCCGACCAGCAGCCGCGCTCCCGGCGCCACACCCTTGCGCAGGCCGCCGGAGGCGGCGCCGCTGCCGGCGACGGTGGCCGCCACGTGCGTGCCGTGCCCGTGTCCGTCGCGAGCGCTGCCGCCGCCGGTGAAGTCCCGTGCCTCGGCGATCCGACCGGCCAGGTCGGGGTGCCCCGCGTCCACGCCGGTGTCGAGCACCGCCACCCGCACCCCGGCGCCGTCCCGACCGGCCGCCCACGCGGCCGGCGCGCCGATCTGCGGCACGCTGTGCTCCAGCGCCACCCGGGCCCGCCCGTCCAGCCAGACCCGTTCCACCCCGGCCCCGAGCCGGGCCGGCCCGTCGCCGGCGACCCGGGCCGGCGCCGTGCCCCGCAGCGACGTCCACAGCGCGCCGAGGTCGCCCTTGCCGACCCGCAGCGCGGCGCCGTTGATGCTCGCCAACGGACGGGCCTCGGTGGCGCCGGCGAGCGCCCGCACCCGACCGGCGGCCGGGTCCCGGTAGCGCACGATCAGCGGCAGCGCGGCCGAGCCGGTGTCGCCGTACCCCTGCTCGACCAGCTCCTGCACGTCGAACAGGTCCGGGTCGAGCACCCCGGCGGACAGGTACGGCACCACGTCGGCGGGCAGCACCCGCAGCCCGCCGTCGACCTGCGTGGTCTGGAAGACGATCCGGTCGCGTCCCGGACCGGGGTGGACCGTGGCGGCGATCCGGCCGGGCGCAGCCCGGACCAGCTCGACCCGGTCGCCGGTGATCAGGGTGACGCGGGCGGGCGCCGCGCCCGGGGCGGGTGTGCCCGGGGACGGGCCCGCGGGTCGGGCGGGCGGGTCGGCGGACGCCGGTACGGCGAGCCCGACCACCAACGCGCCGACCGCGCCGGCGGTGAGCCAGCGGGGGAACCGGTGCATGCGATGTGCTCCATCTACTCCGAGGCCGGCCCCGTGAGGCCGGCGATCGGAGTCTGCGACGGCGCGCACCGCCCGGTCACCGGGTACGGGCCGCCGCACCGGCGACATGTCGCCAGGTGGACACGGCACGGCCCGGATGGGTGGTCGGGGCGCCGGACGTCGCGTCGTCGCCCCAGCTCGTGCGCCGCCGCTTCCTCCGGCGGCGGCTCGACGAGCTGTCGGCCCGACCGGGGTCGACACCCGACCGGGCGCGGCGCGCCGGTCCACCCGCCGTGTCCCGGCCGCGAACGCTCCGGCGCCCCGACCGTCGCGGACCGACCACCCCCTGGTCGGGCCCGCGACCACCGGGTCACGCGTCCGGGAACCGGCGGGCCTCACCGCCGTGCCCGGACTCACCTCGACGTGACCCGTGCGCCCACGGTAACGCGCGCCGGGCCGGAGCCGGCCGGTTCTGAGCGGCCGATCAGCGCCGGTTGCCGCGCCAGCCCTGCACGGGCAGGTCGAACTTGGCCACCAGCCGGTCGGTGAACGGACGCGCCCGCAGCCGGACGATGCGCACCGGCAACGCGCCCCGCCGCACGGTGACCCGGGCGCCCGGCGGCAGGTCGTAGACCCGCCGACCGTCGCAGCAGAGCACCGCGAGCGTGGTGAACGGGTCGACCGTGATGGCGAACGTGGACGTCGGCGCGGTGACCAGCGGACGGCTGAACAACGCGTGCGCGCTGATCGGCACCAGCAGCAGCGCCTCCACCTCCGGCCAGACCACCGGGCCGCCGCCGGAGAACGCGTACGCCGTGGAGCCGGTCGGGGTCGCGCAGACCACGCCGTCGCAGCCGTAGCGCGACAGCGGCCGGCCGTCCACGTCGACGAGCAGCTCCAGCATCTGGGCGCGTTCGCCCTTCTCCACGCTGATCTCGTTGAGCGCCCACGACTCGATGGTCGGCCCGCCGTCGAACTCGGCGGTCACGTCGAGGGTGAGCCGCTCGTCCACTGTGTAGTTGCGCCCGACCACGTCGCGCACCGCGGTGTCCAGGTCGTCGATCTCCGCCTCGGCGAGGAAGCCGACCTTGCCCAGGTTGATGCCGAGCAGCGGCGCCTTCGCCGGGCGGGCCAGCTCGGCGGCGCGCAGGAACGTGCCGTCCCCGCCGAGCGCGAAGACGATCTCCGCGCCCTCGGCCGCCTCCGGGCCGGTCACCGGCACCACGCCGGGCAGGTCCAGGTCGTCGGCCTCCTCGGCCACGACCCGCACCTCGAACCCGGCCGCGATCAGGTCGGCGGCCACGGACCGGGCGTGCTCGGTGCTGCGTCGACGGCCGGTGTGGGTCACCAGCAGCGCGGTACGGCTCATCCGGACACCTCCTCGGTCGTGGCCGCCGTCGCGGCGGCTCCCTGCGGGCCGGCGGCCACCACCGCGCGGACCCGGTCGGGATCGGCGGCGGGCGCGCCCCGGCGCAACCATACGAAGAACTCGACGTTGCCGCTCGGCCCGGGCAGCGGGCTGGCCGCCACGTCGGCCAGCCCGAGGCCGAGCCGCGCGGCGGCCGCGGCGACGTCGAGCACCGCCTCGGCCCGCAGCGCCGGGTCGCGCACCACGCCGCCGGCGCCGACCCGCTCCTTGCCGACCTCGAACTGCGGCTTGACCATCAGCGCCAGGTCGCCGTCGGGGCCGGTGCAGCCGGCCAGCGCCGGCAGCACCAGACGCAGTGAGATGAACGACAGATCGGCCACCGTCAGGTCGACCGGCCCGCCGATCGCCTCCGGCGTGAGGGTACGCACGTTCGTGCGCTCGAACACCCGGACCCGCTCGTCGGTGCGCAGCGGCCAGGCGAGCTGCCCGTAGCCGACGTCGACGGCGACCACCTCGGCGGCGCCGGCGCGCAGCAGCACGTCGGTGAAGCCGCCGGTGGAGGCGCCCGCGTCCAGGCAGCGCCGGCCGGTCACGGTCAGCCCGCCCGGGGCGAACGCGGCGAGCGCGCCGGCCAGCTTGTGACCGCCCCGGGAGACGTAGTCCTCGGTCGGGTCCTCGCCGGTGACCAGCAGCGGGTCAGCCGGGTCGACCATGGCGGCGGCCTTGCGGGCCGGCACTCCGCGCAGCTGCACGCGACCGGCCTCCACCAGCGCGGCGGCCTGCTCGCGGGAGCGGGCCAGGCCACGCCGGACGAGTTCGGCGTCCAGCCGGGTACGACGAGCCATCGGTGTGGTTCTCCGCCTCTGCTCAGGCCTGGTCGATGCTGGCGAGCGTCTCGCGCAGCGTCTCGTACGCCGCCTCGTACTGCGCGATCTGGTCGGCCGGGGCGAGCGCCTCGGCGTTGGCCATGCCCCGCACCGCGGCGTCGACCGCCGGGTGCCGGGCCTCGCCGACCTCCTCGACCGGCGCCGGGCGGACACCGGGCGGCGGGCCGGGGCGCGCGGGCGGGCCGGGGCGCGGCCCGGGAGGCGGACCCGGGCGGAAGGGCGCGCTCACGAGTCGGCCGCCCGGCGCCCGGTGGTCTTCTTCGCCGGCCGCACCGGGGCGGCGGGCGAGTCCTCGGCCGGTGTGCGCGCCACGGTGGCGGCCGGCTTGCGCGCGATCGCCTTCTTGGCCACTGCCTTCTTCACGACCGCCTTGGACGGCGCCGGGGCCGGCGCCGCTCCGGTCGGCGCGACCTCCGGCGGCTCGGCCCCCGACGGCGCGGGCTCGGTCGACGCGCCGCTCGACGGCGTGGGCCGCTCGGGGCCCGCGCCGGCCGGGACGGTGCGGGCCTCGCGCAGCTGCCGTTCCAGGTCGTGCACCCGCCGGGTCAGCTCGGCGACCTCGTCGGCGGTGGCCAGGCCGACCGCGCCGAGTGCCCGGTCCACCTCGAAACGCACCAGCTTGGTCAGCGCCTCCCGGTTCGACAGGCCGGTCGCGACCAGTTCCTCGGCGAGGGACTGGAGCTGCGCGGCCGTCGCGCCACCCTGGCCGACGACGCGCATCACCGCGTCCTGCGCCTTCTTCCGGGGCGCCTCCGTCAGGCCCATGGCCAGCTCGAGGTAGGCGCGCCACGCGTCCTGCATGCCTGAGTCCTTCCGCGGGGCGAGGTGTGCAGGTGCCACGCTACCGGGCGCCTGGGACGTCCCATTGCGGTACGGTGCCGGGAAACGGCGTGGCTCGTGGTGAGGAGACGATGTGGCCAGCGTGGACGAGTGCCGGCAGGCGTTGCAGGACCTGGCGACCCGGCTGGACCAGCACGCCGAGGCGCAGGGGAAGATCGACCTCGACCGCACCCTGGCCTGCCGGATCACCGACCTGGGCACCGCCTTCCACGGTCGGCTGGAGGGCGGCCGGCTGGTCGACCTCGCCGACGGCGACGACCCGAAGGCCAAGATCGCGCTGAGCACCGGCAGTGACGACCTGGTCGCCCTGGTGCACGGCAGGCTCGACATCATGTCGGCGATGGCGTCCCGGCGGGTCTCCATCAAGGCCAACCCGTTCGACCTGATGAAGCTCCGCAAGCTGCTCTGAGCGGCCGGCGGCTCAGCCGTCGAGACCGAACGCGGCGAGCGCCTCCGCCGCCTGCGCCGAGCCGGCCCGCACGCGCGGGTCGACCGACGTCGACCAGGCCACCGCGCACAGCGCCGCGAGCGCGTCCAGCGGCCGTCCCGCACCGTCGAGGACCAGCTCCCCGCCGGTCACGGTCACCGACCAGCCGCCGGCGTCCGGCCGGCCGGGCACCGCCACCACGGCCGCCGGGTCGAAGAGCCCCGCCAGGTCGAAAGAGACGTACGCCGGCCGGCGCGACTCCGGCGCGGCCAGCAGCTCGGCGGCGTCGCTGACCCCGGTGAGCACCAGCAGGCTGTCCAGCCCGGCCCGACGGGCACCCTCGATGTCGGTGTCGAGCCGGTCCCCCACCACCAGGGTCCGCCCGCTGCCGGCACGCCGGGCGGCGGTGGTGAACAGCGCCGGCTCCGGCTTGCCCACCACCACGTCGGGATCCCGGTTGAGCGCGGTGCGCAGCACCGCCACCAGCGAGCCGTTGCCGGGCAGCGGTCCGCGCGGGCTGGGCAGCGTCCGGTCGGTGTTGGTGGCGTACCAGGGCGCGCCCGCGCGGACGGCCAGGGACGCCTCGGCCAGGTCGGACCAGCCCACCTGCGGCCCGTACCCCTGGGCCACGGCAGCGGGCTCCTCGTCGGCCGTGGACACCGGCCGCAGACCCACCGCGCGCAACTCCGCCCGCAACGCCTCCGCGCCGACCACCAGCACCGGCGCGCCGGCCGGCAGTCGGTCCCGGAGCAGTTCGGCGGTGGCGGCCGCCGAGGTGAGCACCTCGGTCGGCCGGGCCGGCACGCCCATGCCGGTGAGCAGGTCGGCCACCTCGCTGGAGCGGCGGGAGGCGTTGTTCGTCGCGTACGCGACCGCCCGCCCCTCGTCGTGCAGCCGGGCGACCGCCTCGACCGCGCCGGGGATGGGCCGGTCGATCAGGTAGATGACCCCGTCCAGGTCGAAGACGACCAGGACGTACCCGTCGACCAGCCGGCCGCCCGCCCCGGCACGGTCGGGTGCACCCCGGTCCGCGCCGGAAGCGGTGTCCCCGGCGGGCGCTGTCACCGGCGCTCCGCCGCCTCGTCACCGCCGGCAGGCGTGCCACCGGACGCGGGCGGGGTGTCACCGGCGAGCGACTCCGCCTCGGCGTCGGTCAGCTCGTCGTCGCCCAGGTCGCCGGCGTCGCGGTCGCGGTAACCGGCCCGAGCCGCGTCACCGGCGTCCGCCGTGTCGGCGCCGTCGGCTCGCGGACGGGTGTCGCCGTCGAGGCCGTCGTCGTCCTCGTCTTCGTCCTCGAGGTCGTCCTCGTCGTCCTCGAGGTCGTCCTCGTCGTCGAGGTCGTCCTCGTCTTCGTCGTCCAGGTCGTCGTCCTCGTCTTCGTCGAGGTGGTCGTCGGCGGCGTCGGTCTCGTCGTCGGGGCGCGCGGCCGCCGGGCCGGTGCCGTCCGCGTCGTCCGTCGGCTCGTCGTCCTCGTCGTCACCCTCGATGACCACGCCGTCGAGCTCCAGCAGCCGCTCGGCGGCGTCGGTCTCGCCCTCGGAGTCGACGTCGGCCGCCCGGGAGAACCACTCCCGGGCCTCCTCACGTCGGCCCACGGCGAGCAGCGCGTCCGCGTACGCGTAGCGCAGCCGCGCCGTCCACGGCTCGGGCGAGTCGGTGGTCAGCTCGCGGACCTGCAGCATCGCCACGGCCGCGTCCTTCTGCCCCAGGTCGCCCCGGGCACCGGCGGCGACGATCAGCAGCTCGATGGCGACGGCCTGGTCGAGCTTCTCCCGGTCCGCGCCACGGAACAGGTCGATCGCCCGTTCCGGCCGGCCCAGCGCCCGCTCGCAGTCGGCCAGCACCGCCAGGTGACTCTGCAGGCCACTCATCCGGTGGTACGTCCGCAGCTCGGCGATGGCGGTCTGCCACTCCCCCGCGTGGTACGCGGCCAGCCCGACCGCCTCCCGCACCGCGGAGATACGCGAGGCGAGCCGGCGGGCCGCCATGGCGTGCGCCAGCGCCAGCGTCGGGTCGTCGTCGATCAGCAGGCCGGTCGCGACCAGGTGCCGGGCGACCGTCTCCGCGACCGGCTTGGCGAGCGAGAGCAGCTCCGCGCGGACGGTCGAGTCGAGGTCACTCGCGACCACCTCGTCCGGCAGTTCCGGCGCCTCGCCGGTACGCCCCTCGCCGCGCTCATCCTGACGCTCACGCTGCGGCCCGTAGTTGCCCGGCCGGTCCTCGTAGCCGCGACGCTCCCCGCCCCGGTCGTCACGCCCACCCCGGTAACCACCCGGGGCCCGGTCCTCGCGACGGAAGCCGCCGTCGCGGTCGCCGCCCCGGTAGCCGCCCTCGCGACGCTCGCCGCCGCGGAAGCCGCCCTCACGACGGTCGCCGCCGGGCCGGTTGTCGCGGTCACCCCCACGGAAGCCACCCTCGCGACGGTCACCGCCGCGGAAACCACCCTCGCGGTCACCGCTCCGGAAGCCGCCTTCGCGACGGTCGCCGCCGCCGGGCCGGTTGTCGCGGTCACCGCCACGGAAACCACCTTCACGACGGTCACCGCCGCGGAAACCACCCTCACGGTCACCGCCACGGAAGCCACCCTCGCGACGGTCACCGCCGCGGAAACCACCCTCGCGGTCACCGCTCCGGAAGCCGCCTTCGCGACGGTCGCCGCCGCCGGGCCGGTTGTCGCGGTCACCGCCACGGAAACCACCTTCACGACGGTCACCGCCGCGGAAACCACCTTCACGGTCACCGCCACGGAAGCCGCCTTCACGACGGTCGCCACCGCGGAAACCACCCTCGCGGTCACCGCTCCGGAAGCCGCCTTCGCGACGGTCGCCGCCGCCGGGCCGGTTGTCGCGGTCACCGCCACGGAAACCACCTTCACGACGGTCACCGCCGCGGAAACCACCTTCACGGTCACCGCCACGGAAGCCGCCTTCACGACGGTCGCCACCGCGGAAACCACCCTCGCGGTCACCGCTCCGGAAGCCGCCTTCGCGACGGTCGCCGCCGCCGGGCCGGTTGTCGCGGTCACCGCCACGGAAACCGCCCTCGCGGCGCTCACCACCGCGGAAACCACCCTCGCGGTCACCGCCACGGAAACCGCCCTCGCGACGGTCGCCGCCCCGGAAACCACCCTCACGGTCGCCGCCACGGAAG
Source organism: Micromonospora sediminicola (assembly GCF_900089585.1). Lineage (NCBI taxonomy): Bacteria > Bacillati > Actinomycetota > Actinomycetes > Micromonosporales > Micromonosporaceae > Micromonospora > Micromonospora sediminicola. Next base: position 46,934 of record NZ_FLRH01000004.1, read on the forward strand.
CCGCCCTCACGGCGGTCGCCGCCGCCGGGGCGGTTGTCGCGGTCGCCCCCACGGAAACCGCCCTCGCGACGGTCGCCACCGCGGAAGCCGCCCTCGCGACGGTCGCCGCCACGGAAGCCGCCCTCGCGGCGCTCACCACCGCGGAAACCACCCTCGCGGTCGCCACCGCGGAAGCCACCTTCGCGACGGTCGCCGCCGCCGGGCCGGTTGTCGCGGTCACCGCCACGGAAACCACCCTCGCGACGCTCACCACCGCGGAAACCACCCTCGCGGTCGCCGCCGCGGAAGCCGCCCTCACGACGGTCGCCACCCCGGAAGCCGCCATCGCGGTCCCCGCCACGGAAGCCACCCTCACGACGGTCGCCGCCGCCGGGGCGGTTGTCGCGGTCACCCCTACGGAAACCGCCTTCACGACGGTCACCGCCACGGAAGCCGCCCTCACGGTCCCCACCGCGGAAGCCACCCTCGCGACGCTCGCCACCGCCGGCCCGGCTGTCGCGACGGAAACCGCCGTCGCGGTTCTCGCCACCACGGAAGCCGCCGGCGCGGTCGTCGCGGCCACCCCGGTACGAAGGACGGTCGTCGCGGCGGGCGTCGTTACGCTCCCGGCCGCGGTCGGCGCTGTCCTCGTGACGGCGGGGCCGGTCCCCGCCCTGCGGTCCTGAACTCACAGGTGCATCCTTCCTGATGGCGTTTCCGCCGTAACGCTAACGCAGTCGAGGGCCGACCCTGCTGGGGCGGCCCTCGACTGAAAGATTGTCCGGCGGTGTCCTACTCTCCCACACCCTCCCGAGTGCAGTACCATCGGCGCTGGAGGGCTTAGCTTCCGGGTTCGGAATGTTGCCGGGCGTTTCCCCTCCGCCATGACCGCCGTAACTCTATGAACATGTCAACCAACCCGATGGGTGGTGTTTGTTCAGAGTTGCACAGTGGACGCGTAGCAGCTTGGTAGTCAAGTCCTCGGCCTATTAGTACCGGTCAACTGAACCCGTTACCGGGCTTACATTTCCGGCCTATCAACCCAGTCGTCTAGCTGGGGGCCTTACCCCACAAGTGTGGGTGGGATACCTCATCTTGAAGCGAGCTTCCCGCTTAGATGCTTTCAGCGGTTATCCCTTCCGAACGTAGCTAACCAGCCGTGCCCCTGGCGGGACAACTGGCACACCAGAGGTTCGTCCGTCCCGGTCCTCTCGTACTAGGGACAGCCCTTCTCAAGTATCCTACGCGCACGGCGGATAGGGACCGAACTGTCTCACGACGTTCTAAACCCAGCTCGCGTACCGCTTTAATGGGCGAACAGCCCAACCCTTGGGACCTGCTACAGCCCCAGGATGCGACGAGCCGACATCGAGGTGCCAAACCATCCCGTCGATATGGACTCTTGGGGAAGATCAGCCTGTTATCCCCGGGGTACCTTTTATCCGTTGAGCGACACCGCTTCCACATGCCAGTGCCGGATCACTAGTCCCGACTTTCGTCCCTGCTCGACCTGTCAGTCTCACAGTCAAGCTCCCTTGTGCACTTGCACTCAACACCTGATTGCCAACCAGGCTGAGGGAACCTTTGGGCGCCTCCGTTACCCTTTAGGAGGCAACCGCCCCAGTTAAACTACCCACCAGACACTGTCCCTGAACCGGATAACGGTCCGAAGTTAGATACCCAAATCAACCAGAGTGGTATTTCAAGATTGCCTCCACCCATACTGGCGTATGGACTTCACCGGCTCCCACCTATCCTACACAAGCTAATTCAGATACCAATGTCAAGCTATAGTAAAGGTCCCGGGGTCTTTCCGTCCTGCCGCGCGTAACGAGCATCTTTACTCGTAATGCAATTTCGCCGGGCCTGTGGTTGAGACAGTGGGGAAGTCGTTACGCCATTCGTGCAGGTCGGAACTTACCCGACAAGGAATTTCGCTACCTTAGGATGGTTATAGTTACCACCGCCGTTTACTGGCGCTTAAGTTCTCCGCTTCGCCCCGAAGAGCTAACAGGTCCCCTTAACGTTCCAGCACCGGGCAGGCGTCAGTCCATATACATCGAATTACTTCTTCGCATGGACCTGTGTTTTTAGTAAACAGTCGCTTCCCCCTGCTCTCTGCGGCCATACAACGCTCCACCCGCGCGGGGCTTCACGTCTCCGGCCCCCCTTCTCCCTAAGTTACGGGGGCAATTTGCCGAGTTCCTTAACCACAGTTCGCCCGATCGCCTCGGTATTCTCTACCTGACCACCTGTGTCGGTTTGGGGTACGGGCCGCTAAGAACTCGCTAGAGGCTTTTCTCGGCAGCATAGGATCACTGACTTCACCTGAATCGGCTCGGCATCACGTCTCAGCCTATGTGCACCGCGGATTTGCCTACGGTACGGCCTACACGCTTACCCCGGCACAACCACCGGCCGGGATCAGCTACCTTCCTGCGTCACCCCATCGCTTGACTACTACCCGCCAGGTTCCCACGCTCACCACCATCAGTCCGAAGACGTCCGGCAGCTCGGATGGTTAGCACAACGAGGTTCATCAGGGTCGCTCTTTCGCGGGTACGGGAATATCAACCCGTTGTCCATCGACTACGCCTCTCGGCCTCGCCTTAGGTCCCGACTCACCCAGGGCGGATTAGCCTGGCCCTGGAACCCTTGGTCATCCGGCGGAAGGGTTTCTCACCCTTCTTTCGCTACTCATGCCTGCATTCTCACTCGTGCCGCGTCCACAGCTGGGTCACCCCGCTGCTTCACCCCCGGCACGACGCTCCCCTACCCATCCACACACCTGCACAAGGAATCAAGTCCAAGCGAGGTTGAAATGTGAATGCCACAGCTTCGGCGGTGTGCTTGAGCCCCGCTACATTGTCGGCGCGGAACCACTTGACCAGTGAGCTATTACGCACTCTTTAAAGGGTGGCTGCTTCTAAGCCAACCTCCTGGTTGTCTATGCGATCCCACATCCTTTTCCACTTAGCACACGCTTAGGGGCCTTAGCTGGTGATCTGGGCTGTTTCCCTCTCGACTACGAAGCTTATCCCCCGCAGTCTCACTGCCGCGCTCTCACTTACCGGCATTCGGAGTTTGG
>NZ_FLRH01000005.1 GCF_900089585.1 Micromonospora sediminicola
CCGAGGTACAGCGCCCCACGGGCCGCCTCTCGGGCACCGGTGGCGAAGGTCCGCAGTTTGGTGGCCAGTTCCCGGGCCTGCTCCGGGGTGTGCTGGGCGGTGTAGGGCTGCCAGAAGTCGGCGGCGGGGTCTTCGTCGCCTTCCACACCGGTGACGGCGACCCGGGTCGCGCCGTCGTGGTCGACCAGGTCCATCCACAGCGTCCCGGTGTCCCCGCCGGCCTCCCGCATCGCTGTGGTGGCCACGTGGCGGCGGGTCGCCGGTCCGGCGGCGGGCTGCTTGTCGCGCAGCAGCCCCAGGAGGTTCCGCACGGTGACCGGCAGCTCGTCGTCGACGACGGTCACCTTCTCCCGGGCCAGGTCGGCGTCGCCGGCGAGAAGGTGCTCCAGCCGGTCGGCGGCCCGGCTCCACTTGGTGGGCTTCGCCGGGAGGTGGCCGGCCTCGGCGAGGTCGGCCAGCTCGTCGAGGTGCGCGGCGGCGGTCTCCGCCTCGGCCGGGTCCAGGTGCGGGGCGGCGTAGCCCGTCGGCTGCCCGCTGTCGACGTCCTCGGCGTTGGTGACTGGGTTCCAGCGGTGTGGGGAGGTGCCGACCGCGACGTACCGGCCGCCGTCCCACGAGGCGCCGCCGTCGCCGTAGTCCATCAGGGCGAGGGTGGTGGCGGGGCCGGCCGCGGCGGGCACCTGGTCGGTGCCGTGGCAGGTGTCGCCGTCGGCGTAGCCGAGCAGGTCGCCCACGGCGGCCGGCGGGCCGTACGCCGTGGTGGTGTCCGGGCCGGTGGGGCTCGTCGACGCGGTCGGGGTGGAGCCGTCGCCCATCAGGATCTCCTTGCTCGCCAGGGTGCCGGCGTCAGTGACCGTGTCGGCCACCTGTCCGTCGTGGTTGTTGAAGTCGGCCAGGGCGGCGCGCAGCTGCTCGGCGGCGGTGGCCACGGCCGCCTGGGCGGTGCCGCAGGCCCGGCCCGCGTCGCGCAGGTGTTCCACGGTGGATGCCTGCATGTCCAGCGCCTCGTACCGGTCGGCGGCCTCGCCCAGGACGCCGGCGATACCGCCGATCTCGTCGACCCGCTCCCCGGCGGTGGCGATCGCCGCGGCGAACGCGGCCCGGATCTGCTCCGGGCCGCTCGCGTCGAGGATCATCGCCACTCCTCGCGGGGCGGGTCGACGAGCAGCACGTCGGCCTGCCGGTCGCGCGGGATCACCACCGTCTTCTCCACGCCGTCGTGGCTGCGGATGGTGATGGCGTCGCCGTCACGGTCAAGGACAGTCCAGGCAGTGCCCCGCGGCGGCCGGGTATGCCAACTGTGGTCCCAGCCGCGGACCCGGCCGTCCGGGCCGGCCGCCCACGTCGACCCGATCGCCGGGCTGACCCACGTGTCGCCGGCGGCGAGGTCGAGCATGGGCGCCTCGCGCAGCTGCTCCCAGCCGATGCCGTGACCCTGCTCGGCCATGTCAGCACTCCCCGGTCAGGTCGGCCACGTACTCAAGCGTCGCGCCGGCGGCGCGGGCGGTCCAGCCGTGGCAGACCACGTCGGCGTCGGCCAGCACCGCGCTGGCCCACCGGCACGCCTGCTCGACGCCGGCGGCGGTCAGCGCGTCGTGGTCGGCGTGGGGCTTGTCATCCGCGAGGAGCAGCCACGCGTCGTCGACCGGGTCGAACAGCAGCCGCCACTCCCCCACCGGCCCGGGTCCACCGGCCGCCGCGGTGGGGTCGCCGGCGTGCACGGCGAGGTACGCCGGCCGGCCGGGCAGGAGCTGCCCGTCGGTCCAGCCGGTCACCTCGATGCCGTGCCGGTCAGCCAGGACCTCGGCGGCCCACGCCTGGGCGGCGTCGACGGCGTCGGGGTCGGTGAGGGGCTCGGCGTACGCGGCGGCCTGGTCGACCTGCAGGTCGTAGTGCAGCAGCCAGCAGCACGCGTCGTCGCTGTCGAAGGACAGCGAGATCCGCTGCGGCACCGCATGCCGCTCCCCGACGTCGGGCTCGCCCGCGGCGGTGTCGTCGGCGGGCGGGTCGATGGCGGCCAGGCGGGCCTGCTCCCACTCGCTCGGGGTGTAGCCGGCCTCCGTGGTGAGGCGGTGCAGCCACGCCGCGTCGCTGTGCGTCCAGGACCGGTAGGTGGCGCGGGCCTGAACCTCGCGGCGAGCCAGGGCCAGGGCGTGCGCGGCGTGCACGCGGGTGTGCCAGCCGGCGCGGCGGACCTTCTCCCACCACGTGTAGTTGGGTAGGGCCGGATCCGGGCCGACCTCGGCGGCAAGCAGCCACTTGTGGGCGAGTTGCGCGCACTCGCTGCCCGGGGCGAACAGCCACGCGTCGACGATGTCTGCCGCCGCCGGCGGCAGCTTCGGCGCCCGGGCGGCCAGCACCGCGGCGGCCTCCGCGCGGGCGGTCATGGCCTTGCGGCGTTCCCGGTCGTCGGTGATCCGCTTCTGCTCGGACTCGCTGCGGTTGTCGGCCTTCTTCGGCTTGGCGGTGCTGTAGTAGACCAGGCCGCCGTCGGTGATGGTGGCGACCAGGGTGCCGGCGTCGCGGGCCTTCGCGATCGCCTTCTTGCCCTCCAGCCGGTGGTCCCAGTAGGCGCCGCCGAACGTCTTGTACGGGTCGTCGATCAGGGTGAGGCCCTGCTCGGTGGCCTTGCGGGTCAGCGCCTGGCGGGCGATGCCGCGCTCCCGTTCCCGGCGGACCTCGTTGGCCGCCTGCGGCACCGTCCAGGTCCGGCCCGGCGGCTTCGACCGGAACTCATAGGTCGCCAGCATCACCTCCTGGTCGCCGCGGGCCGCGTCGACGTAGGCCATCGCCTCGCCGACCTCCAACGTGCGCGCGTCCACCGCGGCCGCCATCGTCTCGGGCAGGTCCAGCAGCTTCAACCGCTTCGACACGTTGGCCTGCGAGCAGCCCATCCGCGCGGCGATCTCCCGCTGCGACCGGCCAGCGGCGCGCTGGGCGGCGAACGCGCGGGCTTCCTCCATCGGGGTCAGCGGCGAGCGGGCGGTGTTCTCCGCCGTCATCACGTCCAGCTGGCCGCCCGGGTCGTCGGCGATCGCGTCCTCGCGCAGCAGCACGTTCAGCGTCGCGTCCGGGTCGCCGGCCCAGACCCGGCCGGCGGCGGTACGCCGGCGGGCGCCCATCAGCACCACCCACTCGGCGCCGGCCAGCTCGGCCGCGTACTGCGGCCACGCGCCCGCGACCCGGGCCGCGGGCAGCACCACCGGCGGCTGCAACACGCCCAGCTCCCGGATCGACTCCTCCAGCTCGGTCAGGTCGCCCAGGTCGCGGCGCGGGTTCGCCGGATGGGTCACCACACTGGCCAGCGACACCTGGCGGGCCTGCATCGGCACCGCGGCCGCCGGTTCGGGCGGCGCGTAGTCGGTGGCCGCCGATTCCACGGAATCCGTCATGATGGTGCGAGCTCCTTCACGGGAGTTGAGGGCGTGGGGCGGTCCGGGCTTGGTCGTCAGGGGCCGCCCCCGTCGCTGGTGATCAGTCCAGGTGCTTGAGCACCCGACCGAGGGCGGTCTGCGTGCTCGCCAGCTTGGTCCGCAGCTCTTCCAGGGCCTGTTTGAGCGCCGCGGTGTCCCCCGGCGCCGACGGCAAGGCCGTGACGAAGGTGCCGCGCCCCTGAACCGGGTTGAGCAGCCCCTCCTCGGCGAGCAGACCCTGCGCCTGGCGGATCGTGTTCAGCCCGGCGACGTTGTACTCCTCCTGCAACTCACTGATCCCGGGCAACGTCGAACCGACCGGCCACTCACCGGCGGCGAGCCGCCGACGCAGGTCATCGGCGATCTCCTGGTAACGCGGACTCCTTGCCATGCCGACACTATAAGACCTCTGGAACTCATAGGCAATTCTGCGCCACCAAAACGGCCAGCCAATACGCCTATGGCCGGACGCGTCGTGGTTTTCGGCACGCGTACTTGCCTGCTCTCCTGCCAGCGGAAATGCTGTCGCCCAACAACCAGGAAGAAGGGTGGGTGCGAGGTGGACGTCTACGAGCTGCTGCGCGGCCTCAGCGAGAACGAGGTCGAACTGCGGTGGAAACCAACGCGCGGCGGCCCGGTGATCCTCGCGATCTTCAGCGAGAAGGGCGGCGTCGGGAAGACCGGCCTCACCAACGGTCTGGCCGCGGTGGCAGCCAAGCATGGGCTGCGGGTGCTGGTCATCGACCTCGACCCGCGCGCTACTGCCACCAGCGAGTTGGGCGTGGAGAAGCCGGAATACTCGATCAACGACCTGCTCTACATCGACGCCAGCGACCCCAACCCTGTCGATCCGCGCGGACTGGCCGCAGACGCCATCCTTCCCGCCGGCGAGGGCTGGCCGGATAACGTGCACGTGCTCGCCGCCGAGCGCGCCCTCGGCAACCGGGAGTTCGACAACACCTCCGGCATGGAACAGCGGCTCAGGCTGTCACTGGACGGCGTCGCCGAGAACTACGACCTGGTTCTGATCGACGTGCCGCCGCGCCCCGGCGGCAAGCTGATGACCGCGGCCGCGCTCACCGCCACGCACGCTCTCCTGCCGGCGACGCTCGACGAAGACGGCTACATCGGAGTACACGACGGCCTGATCTCCCTGCGACGCGCCCGGATGAACCACGGGCTGCCGCCGCTGATCGTCGTCGGCGTCCTACGCAACATCGTGGACCGCCGCCGCAGCGGCCTCGCGGAGACTTTTGACGAGAAACTCGCCCAGGAGTACCCGCCACACTCCCCCGACGGCCCGCGGCTCCTGGACGCCGCCGTCCCGAAGTACGTCATCCGCCAGGAGTCCCGCAGCGCCCGCGTGCCGTTCACGGTGGCGGGCACCACGGAGGCCACGCTGCTCGAACGCGCATACTGCCGGACCCTCAACTGCGTCGCGGAGGTGGCCTGACCATGAGCAAGCTCCTGGGACAAGCACGCGGGCGAGCCCTCCAGCGCGCCGGTGACGCGGAACGAGACCCCGCCGAAACTGCTGTCACCACCGCCAGCAAGCCGACAAGCACTACCGCAAGCCAAGTGGGCAGCGAACAGGCGAGCGTTAAGGCTGCCTCTAAGGCAAGCAACACAGAAGGCCAGTTAGACAGCAAAGAAGCCGGCGTTATAGACAGCGTCTCGGCAAGCTATAGCGCGAGCGTAAATACCAGCAATTTCGCTAGCGGGAAAGCTGGCAACAGTGCCAGCGATTCCGGCAGCAATGCCGCTGGCGTAGCCGCTGGCCAAGATGCAATACGTTCAGCAAGCACCACAGCTAGCGCATCCGCCAGCGCACCCGCCAGCGCCGATGCAAGCAGCGAACACTGGACCGCCCACACCGGAGCCAGCACCAGTGCAAGCCGCAGCGCTGGCAAAACCGCCAGCCTTTCCGCCAGCAGAAAGGAGCGGCCAGGGCGCCGACGTGGCCGCCCACGCGGCCCGCAACGGGTAGCTCTTTCCGTACGGATCCTGACCGAGGTTGACGACGCGCTAACTCTGGCAGTGGAACGCAGCGGCCTGGGACCGCAAGAGATCGTCGAATCCGCTCTCACTGAGTGGATGAGCCGCCACGGCTACAACCGGGCCGGCTAAGCGCGATCGAGGCCAGGCGGAAGGCCGGCGCCGGGCTGGGTGACCTCGGGCCAGTCGCACTCGGCCGCCGCGACGTCGAGTAGTGCGGCCCGCTCGACGCGGCGCAGGTGCCCGGAGGTGCGGGCGCGGATCGCGGCGAGCGCGGCCTCGGCGGCCGGGCTGCGCCGTCCTGGCCAGGCCGCCTCCCACGCGCGATCGTCGTCGCCGGCGCGGGCGGCGTCCTGGTGCTCGCGCTGCGCGGCGGCCTGCGCGGCGACCAGTGCCCGCCGGTGCTCGGCGTGCCGGCGGGCCGGGTACGGCGGCGCGGCCGGGCCGGTCAGCGTTTCCTCGAGCACCGCCCGCAGGTACGCCACCGGGTCACGCGGCTGGGCCAGCAACGGCCGCGACCGGACCTGGCGGACCCAGGCGTCGAACGCCTCGGCCGTCCAGTCGCGGCCGAGCGCGCCGCCCAGCGTCGCCGCGATCCGGGGCAGGGAAGCCGAGCGCAGCCAGACCCACCGGTCCTGGAAGGCCCGTGCGAGCTCGTACGCCCACCCGGCCCACTCTGGACGTGGCCGGGGCGGTCGTGACGCGCCACGCGCCCTCTCGGGCGGCCTAGGACGCCGCACAGAGCGCGGCCCGGCGAATCCGCGATCGACTCCGGTTCTCGTTGATGAGCGCGAAGCGCCGCCTTCCCTCCGGCTTTGCCGGCCGTTCGACGGGGCGAACGTGATCGACGGTGAGATCAGCAGACCCCGAGACAAGCTGGAGTAAACACTCATAGTTGAAGACACCGTGTGGGGGGTGCGGAAATTCGTGGCCTGGTCACGGGCGTGATCGCGGGCGGCGGCGACCGCTTGGCGCATCTGCTGGCGGCGTACCCGCTCGCGGTAGTCGACCCAGCCGCCGGCGCGAGCCTCGAGTGCGTCGACGCGCTCCTGGGCGGCGGCGAGCAGACCGCGGGCGTGCTCCAGCAGGTCGGCCAGGACGTCCAGGGCGTCGGCGAGGTGCGCGGTTTGGGCGGCCGGGTTGCCGCGGTGCAGCGGGGTGATGTCGAAGACGGCGCGCGCCTGGGCGCGGCCGGTGGCGCACCGCTCGGCGTAGGACAGCCGGCGGCCCTGCTCGGTGCGGGTGCACCAGCCGAGGGCCTCGGCGCGGCGCCAGGCGTCGGTGACCGGGCGGGTGGAGTCGCAGCCGGCCAGCTCCGCGGTCGCGGCGCGGCCGGGCATGGCGCGGCGCCCGGAGCGGCGGTCGGCGTTGACGGCCATGACGGCGGTGACCCGGCCCAGCGCGGAGCGGCGCCCGCGGCGGCTGACGCGGGCGGCGCTGTCGCGGGCAAGCAGGTCCGCCAGCAGCCACACCGGCCGGCCCCAGCTGTCGCCGGCGTGAAACGCGGCCAGGGTCTCGGTGAGCCGGTCAATCCAGGCGGTCAGCTCGTCGACGCGCTCGCGGGCCTCGGCCGTCTCGGCGAGCTGCGTGAACCGCACCGCGACGGCGGCGGCCTCCAGTACCTGGGCGTGCTCGTGGTCGATGCGGGGCTGCGCCAGCCACGAGTACCCGCACAACCAGCACGTCGGCACGGGCTCCGGCTCGCCGCACGCCGCGCACCCGTCCGGCTCGTCGACGTCCAGGCGCTCGCGCAGCTCGGCCACCAGCCGGCGGCGTCGCGCAGCCTCACCGCGGTCGGTGCGGGCTCGCCAGCACGACCAGCACAGCGCGTCGGAGTCCGCGCCCTCGCGGGGCAGGCCCTGCTTGTCGCGGCCGGCGGCGGCGCAGGACACGCACGGGGTCTGCACACCGGTGGGGTAGACGGGCCGGCGACGGGCACCGGGTGGGGCGGCCAGGCGGGTCTGCCCGGCGCGGGTGGTCTCCACGAGCAGCCGCTCGTCGACCAGGTGCGTGCGGCAGCGGCGCTGTCCGGCGACCACGAGCGCGACCGCGCCGGTGGCGTAGCAGTCGGGGCAGTACCCGAGCGCCGCCACCCGGTCGGCGGACAACGCGCTCTGGTGCGGTGCCGTGATCATCGCGGCACCGTCGCAGACCGGACGGGCTTACGCCCCGCGCCAAGATCAACGACAGCGGGTCGCCCCGCCGAACGGCGGAAAGGCAACCCTGTGTGTCGGGGTGAGGTGCGTAGGGTCACCGGACCACCGCCGGTGGTTGGTGACGTGGGGGGCCGGCTGGGCGCAAGCAGGCGCCGTCGCGACACGCGGTAAACGAGTCGAGAGACAAGAGTGCACCCAGCCCGAAGGTGGGTGCTATGGTGTCCTCCGAGCTTGGTAAGAGCCTCAGACCCTCCACTCGCGGCCAAACGAAAGAGGGGTTTGGGGCTCTCTTGCTGTCTGCAGTTAGGGGTTGAGCGCGGGCGCTCCCTCAAGATCGAATTCGGCGCGGTAGGCGCGTGACCCGTGGATCTTACGGTGACTTTCGCGCCGGCAGGGGTCCCAACACGCGTGGCCGCCGTTAGTCCTGTGTGGATCTCGAACAGGATTGGACACATATCGGGATGAGTCGGGCTACCTTGCTCGGAACGGGTTTTCGGGCACGGGCGTGGTGACGGGCGGCCCGGTGCGGCGGGCCGCCCGTACGCGTCGTGAAGGGCTCTCACGCGGGCAGGTGGATGGTGTCGCAGTGCACGGCGGTGCCGTCGCCGTCGTGGGCGTACAGCTCGCCGTAGCGGTCGGCGGGGCCGTCGACGGCGGCGAGCAGTCGGGCGGCCTGGTGGCAGGCGGCGTCGACGTCGGCGGCGGTGAAGTAGGTAACGGCCCGCGGGTTGTCGGGCTCGGGGTCGGTGACGACGTCGAGGCGGTACTCGTCGGTGGTGCCGGTGACGTAGGTGGTGAACGGGCGGCGGGTCATCGGGTCGCCGCCGGGGTGTGTGGGGCGTAGCCGGTGGTGAAGGGCCCGTCGGCGTGCGAGACGGTCCAGCGCAGTCGGCGGGCGGTGAGCCAGGAGCCGGTGCGGCTGGCGAGGTCGCGGTGCCAGCGCCGGGTGCCCGGGTCGCCGCCGTCGGTGGTGAAGGCGAGCAGGAGGTAGCCGCCGGGGATGCCGGCGTCGGGGTCGCCGGGGTGCCGGCCGCCGGTGAGCGGGAAGTGCACGGAGGCGAGCGCGCCGACGCCCTGCTCGGGCAGGGTTTGCAGCATGTGGACGCGGCCGTGGTCGACCAGGTGCCAGCGGCCGTCGCGGGGCAGGCCGAGCACGTCGCGGGCGACGGCGAACAGCTCGTAGGCGTCGACCGGGTCGTCGACGACGATCGTGGTGGTCACCATGGGCGCGCCTCACCGGCCCCAGATCGCGAGGGCGGCGGTGGCGGCCGCGCCGGCGTAGCCGGCGAGCAGCAGCGGCACCGCGCGGGCGATCGCGGTGTATTTGGCGCGGGTGGCGCGGGAGAGCCACCACAGTTCGCGGGCGCGGGTCAGCGGGGTCATCTGCGCGACCTGGTCGGTGTCGCCGCCGGCGACGCGGGCCAGGACGTCGGTGGGGGTGTCGGCGTCGGCGTAGGCGACGAAGCCGAAGTCCCCGCCCAGGCGGGGTCGGGAGGACAACATCAGCAGCACCACGGCGGCGAGGACCACCACGGCGGTCACCGCACCGGCGGCGAGGGCGGCGGCCGGGAGGCGGCCGTCGGCTGCGGCGCTGCCGAGCACGGCCAGGCCGGCGCCGAGCAGCACCCCGGCGGTCTGCAGGTAGCCGCCCGCCTTGGGGTCGATGCGCAGCAGCTCGCCGCGCACGGTGGTGACCTCGGCGTCCAGGGCGGCGGTGACGGTGCCCCGGCCGCAGGCGGCGGCGTGCGCGCCGGCGCGGGCGAGGATCTCCAGGTCGGAGAAGTCGCGGTCGGTGTGCCCGCAGCCGGTGCACCGGGAGGCGCTGTCGGCGAGGCTGGTGGAGATCTCCACGAGCACGGCGTGGGCTCCGGCGGTGGGGATCTGGAAGTGGCGGCGCTGGCGGCGGGGGTCGTGGTCGCTGGCGTAGGCCGCGCCGAGGTAGGTCGGGTCACCCGGATCGGGCACCATAGTGGGTAGCTCCTTCGTCTGATGCGGACAGGGGAGTGGCGGGCGGCCCGGCTTTGCAGAGCAGGGGGCCGCCCGCGCGGCGTTACTGGCTGGTCGAGTAGGTGGGGGAGTCCGGGCGCGGGTACGCCTCGGCCCGGCAGAAGTGGTCGTAGCCGCACCAGTCCCAGATCGCCATGCCGGGGCGCAGCGGCCGGGTGCGCTCGTCGGCGACGATCTGCTCGGCGTCGGCGGTCCAGTCGACGCCGGTGGCGATCGCGGCGACGGCGGCCTGGTCGACGTGCCGGGCGCACAGCCGGCGGGCGAGGGCCTGGCCGCTGGGCAGGTGGGTCAGGCTGTAGCGGCCGTCCAGGCGCTGCCCGTTGTCGTCGAGGGTGACGTTGATGGCCAGGCCCGGGGCGACGGGCCAGCCGGTGACCACGACGGACCGGATGTAGGGGTCTTCGGGGTCGTTGTCGCTGACGTACAGCCGCACCGGGACCGTCGAGACGGTGGCCTTGGTCGTCGGGGTGGTCGTGGTGGTCATAACTCCTCCTCAATGAGTGCTATCGGCGGGTCGGCGGAAAAGGGGGCGCGGCGGCCGGGTTCGGTCAGTACGTGGTGTCGGCGGCCGCGCGGCGGGCGCGGCGGTCGGTGAGGCTGTCCAGGACGTCGCCGAGGGAGACTCGGCGGGTGGCGGTGTAGGCGAGCAGGGACAGGGTCAGCCACACCACGGCGGTGAGCCCGGCCGCGGCGGGGCCGGCGCCGGCGGGGGCGCCGAGGTAGGCGGCGGTGCCGGTGAGGGCGCCGATGGCGGCCCAGCCGATGCGGCCGTAGGTGGATCCAGTCACGGCGGCGGCGTAGAGCACGCCGACGGCGACCAGCCAGGCGATCCAGGCGTCGCGGCCGCCGGCGGGCAGGCCGGTGGTGTGCGCGTCGAGGTAGGCGCGTACCGGGTCGGAGATCGATCGGGTGATCGGCCCGTCGGTGATCCAGCCGCCGAGGGCGGGGGCGGCGTCGCCGACGGCGGTGGCGGCCGCGCCGAGCCCGGCCAGCAGCCCGGCGATGACGACCCAGAGCAGCCACAGCAGGCCGCCGGTCACGGCCAGGGCGAGCAGCGCGGCCACGCCGAGCGGCCAGTTGTCGCGCACGAACAGCGCGGCGCGGTTGTCGCGCCACCAGTCGGTCAGCGCCCGCCAGCGGCCGGTGCCGGCCTCGGTGGCGCGGATGTGGTCGATGGGAGCGAGGTCGAGGTCCTGCTCGCCGGAGGTGGGGGTGTGCACTGAGGTCTCTCCTTCGTCGTGGTGGAACCGGTCAAGCGGGTCGGGTGGGGGTCGGGTCAGCGGCGGGCGCCGCCGCGGGGGAACGCCAGCACGGTCGCGCCGGCGTCGTCGTCGGTGTTGGCGGGTTGGTCGCCGAGGGCGGTAAGCAGGTCGGGCAACTCGTCGACGGTCACGAGGACGTCGCGGGCTTTGGAGCCTTCGGAGGGGCCGACCACGCGCAGCTCGTGGAGGGTGTCCATGAGGCGGCCGGCTTTGGCGAAGCCGATGCGCAGCTTGCGTTGCAGCATCGAGGTGGACCCGAACTGGCTGGTGACGATCAGGTCGGCGGCCTCGCGCAGCAGGGCCCGCTCGTCGTCGTCGAGCCCGTCGATGACCTCGGGGTCGACGGCCGGGTCGGCCGGGGCCTTGGCGGGCGGCGTCATGACGGCGGCCGGCGCGGCGGGTCGCGGCCCGGCGGTGGCCTGGGCGCGCCAGTGGTCGACGACGGCGCTGATTTCGGCTTCGGACACCCATGCGCCCTGGATGCGGGTGGGTCGGCCGGCGCCCATGGGCAGGAACAGGCCGTCGCCTTGGCCGAGGAGCTTCTCCGCGCCGGGCTGGTCGAGGATCACCCGGGAGTCGGGCAGGGAGGCGGTGGCGAACGCGAGCCGGGACGGCACGTTGGCCTTGATCAGCCCGGTGACCACGTCCACCGAGGGCCGCTGAGTCGCGAGGACGAGGTGGATGCCGGCGGCGCGGGCGAGCTGGGTGATCCGCACGACCGAGTCCTCGACGTCGCGGGGCGCGACCATCATCAGGTCGGCCAGCTCGTCGACGACGACCACCAGGTACGGGTACGGCTCGCACGTGCGCTGGCTGCCGGCGGGGGCGGTGATCTGCCCGGTGCGGACCTTGCGGTTGTACTCGTCGACGTGGCGCACGCCGTGGGCGGCCATGTCGTCGTAGCGCATGTCCATCTCCCGCACCACCCACTCCAGCGAGTCGGCCGCCTTGCGCGCGTTGGTGACGACGGGGGTGACCAGGTGGGGGATGCCCTCGTAGGCGGTCAGCTCGACGCGCTTGGGGTCGATCAGCAGCAGCCGCACCTCGGCCGGTGTCGCCCTCGTGAGCAGCGACACGAGCAGGGTGTTGAGGCAGCCGGACTTCCCGGATCCGGTGGCGCCGCCCAGGAGCAGGTGCGGCATGGTCGCGAGGTTCGCGGTGACCGGCTTGCCGTCGATGTCCTTGCCCAGGCCGACCAGCAGCCGGTGCCCGTCGCGGGCGGCGCGGGAGCGGATGACGTCGCCGAGGGTCACCGTCTCGCGGTGGGCGTTGGGCACCTCCACGCCGATGGCGCTCTTGCCCGGGACGGTGGCGACGATCGGCACGGTCTCGGTGCCCAGGGCGTAGCCGAAGTTGCGGGCTAGGCCGGTGATCCGCTCGACCTTCACGCCGGGGCCGATGGTGATGTCGTGGCGGGTCACGGCCGGGCCGCGGCGGTGGCCGCTGACGCGGGCGTTGAGTTTGAAGTCGGTCAGCACGCCCTGCAGGGCCGTGGCCGCCGCGGCCGTGGCCGCCGCGCCGTCGGCGGGCCGTACGCCGGCGGCGAGCAGGTCCAGCGGCGGCAGCTGGTAGCCGCCCGCCGTCACCGGCGACGCGGCGGCCGCGGCCTCGGGCGTGGTGGCCACGGTGGGCTGGCGGCGCGGCAGCGGCGGGCGGGCCGCGGATTCCGCGGAATCAGCCGCCGGGGCCGGGCCGGCCGCGGCGGCGGCGGGCGGGTGCGGGGCGGGCGGCGCGTCGAGTGCGTCGTCCTGGTCGACGTCGTCGGGCCCGTCGAGGTCTTCGTCGGCGGGCAGGGCGGGGCGGCGGCGGGCGGCGGCGATAGTGGTGACCACGGCGACCGGGGTGATGCCGGTGGCGGCGGTGAGCCCGGCGGCGACCAGGCCGAGCAGCACCGGGACCGCGCCCCATCCGCTGAGCACCGCGTCGAGTGCGCCGGTGAGCCGGCCGAGTAGGCCGCCCGCGCCGGTGGTGGCCAGGTCGAGCAGGCCGGCGAGGCCGGCGGCGGTGAGCAGGGTGCCGGCGGCCTGGGCGAGGATCCGCACGGTGTGGGTGCCGGCGGGGTGGCGCATCGCCTGCACGGCGAGCCAGATCAACGGCGCCGGCGCGGCGAGGGCGAGGTGACCGAGCAGCCCCTCGGCGATGCCGGCGGGGACGTCGAGGAGCTGGCCGGGCCAGCCGGCGGGGTGGGTCCACACGGCGGCCGCGGTGACCAGGCCGGTGATCAGCAGCGCGAGGCCGGCGGTGTCGTGCCCGGGCGCGTCGACGTCGGGGGTGCGGTGGGGGCTGGGCAGCTTGCGGGCGGCCCGGCCGGCGCCGCGGGCGGTGCCGTGCCAGGCCGTACGGGCGGCCAGGCCGGCACGGCGGGCGAACTCGGCGCCATGGTCGACCTCGGGCTGCTTTTTGCTGGGGCGGCGGCGGGCGGTGCTGGCCATCAGGGGTCTCCTTGTCCGGACCGGGCGTACGGCAGGGGGTCGGGGTGGGCTTGGCGGCCGCCGCGACAGCCGACCCTGTGGTCGGCTGTCACGGTGGCGGTCAGGCCGAGATGGTGAACGGGCCGCCGCGCTGCGCGGGCGGGGTGATCCGGCCGGTGTCCTTGAGCCGGCCGAGCAGGGCGTAGAGCTGCGACTGCTCGACGGGGCAGTCCGGCCGGTCGAGCAGCGCCTGCGCGGAGGCCGGGCCGCGGCGCAGGCACGCCAGGACCCACTCGGCGGGAGTCTGCGGGGCGATCTGCTCCACCACCGTGGTGGTCTTGCGGCCGGCGCCGAACGCGGCGCGCAGCTTGTCCACCGCGCTACCGCCACCGGTGACCGCGGTCGCCTTCGCGTCGGGGGAGCGCTGGCCGGGCAGCACGATCTTGCTGGCCGGGTCGATCTCGGGGACGTTCCAGCGCACCGGGACCCGGGGGGCGGCCGCGGCGGCGGCGGCCTCGTCGAGGTGCGGGACGCGGCAGAGCATGCCGACGCGGGCGCCGGTGCGCAGGTAGCCCATGCCGGCGGTGGTCTTGCCGTCGATCTCCGGCTGCAGGGCGAACGGGTTGCCGACGAAGTCGTCGGGCAGGATCGTCGAGCCCGACCCCCGGTTGGACAGGCGCAGCACGAGGGCGTTGCCCGCGACCAGGGCGTCACGCAGGCGGATCGACCCGCCGAGGGAGCGCATCTGCGGAAGCTGGGTGGCCAGCACGAAGAAGACGCCGGTCTTGCGCATCGTCTCGGCGGCCTGCTCGGCCAGGGCCACGATCGGGGTGTTCGGGATCAGCACGAGCTGGCACTCGTCGACGATGACCCCGAAGATGCGCAGGCCGAGGGCCTTCACGCGAGGGTCGTTCTCGTCGAAGGCCTCGACGCCGGCGTCAGCCAGGAGCTTCGAGCGGCGCATGATCTCGGCGTGCACCCGCCGGAACAGCAGCGCGGTCTTCTCCGCGCCGGAGTGGTACTCGACGGCGTCTTTCCACGCCGGCAGGGACTGCCCGTTCTGCGGGTCGCCCACGGCGACCTGAATGCCGGCGTCGAGCAGGTTCGCGATGAGCGCCCCCAGTGCCCGGGACTTGCCGGTGCCGATGGAGCCGACGACCAGACCACCAACCACCCCGGCGCCGGGTCGGGACACCACCCAGTGGCCGGGGGAGCCGTCGGTGAACCGGGCGAGCTCCAGACGGCCATTGGCGTAGGTGGGGCCGGTCCACGGCACGCCGTCGGCGATGTAGGACCGCTCGACCAGGACCACCCGCACCCACGCCCGCTTGCCGGTGGAGCGCCAGCCGACCGCGCCCTCGTTGAGGTCCAGGGCGACCTCCACGTCCGGGCCGGACTTGAACAGCGGGCCGGGCTTCGTGCCCGGCGTGAGACGCACCAGGGCCTCGGTGACCCCGGGGCGCGGCTCGACCACCTGAACGACGGTGGTGCCCTCGCACACCTTCGCCGCGATCACCTCGTACTCCCAGCGGCGCTGCCAGTGCGCGGTCAGCGGGTCGATCACCTCGGCGGCCGGTTCGGCGGCCAGCACCGGCGCCGGAGCCTGCTCGGGAGCGCGGTGGCGCAGGTGGTGCCACCACGGCCAGCCCAACACCACCCCGAGCAGGGTCGGCACCGCGATCGTGAGGGTGGGGTGCGCGGCCATCGCGGCCTGCCCGCCAGCGGCGACCGTCGCGACGGCGTACCCGCCGAGCACGATCGCGATCGCGGCCCGCCACGCCCGCACCGTGCGGGAACGGGCCCGCCACCCGGCCGCGGTGGCGGCGATCGCGAGGGCGAGGATCCCCACGGTCTGCCACGACAGTCCGAGCGGGCCGGCGACCCACGCCACGGCCAGCTCGGCGGCGACCCAGTAGAAGGGAAACAGCCGGCGCCAGCTGCGCTTGACCAGGGTGGCCACGGCGTAGGCGGTGACGGCGAACAGGGCGGTCAACGCGCGGCCGAGCTTGGCCAGGCGGTCCGCGCGGATCTCGTCAGCGGTCCGGGTCGACATCGCAGGGCTCCTTCACATCAGGGGGACGGGGGGTTCGTTCGGGTACTGGCGCTCTCCGCGGTCCGCCGACGCGCCTTCACGCGCCGACGGGCCACGGACGCCGTCAGACCTTTGGTCAGCCGACCAGGACTTCCTTGCTGGCGACGTTGCCGCCGGCGTCGGCGACCACGTCGGCGACCTGGCCGTCCTTGCTGTTGAAGTCGCCCAGGGCGGCCTGCAGCTCCTCCTGGGCGCTGTTGAGCGCCGCGTGCGCGGCGGCGAACTGCTCGGCGGCGTCCCGCAGGTGCCCGACCGTCGACGCGGCCATCTCCAGGCCCTCGTAGCGGTCGGCGGCCTCGGTCAGCACGCCGGCGATCCCGCCGATCTGCTCCGCCTGCTCCCCGGCGGACTCGGCCGCCTGGGTGAACGCCGCGCGGATCTCCTCCGGACCAGTGGCTTCCAGGTTCACGGTCAACTCCCTCAATCGTTCGGTGGTGCTGGACGTGGTGCCGGTCGCCGGGTCGGCGGCCGGGTGGTGCTGCTCATCCCCGGCGTCGCCGCCGGTGCTCGTGGTGTCCGCGTCGCTCGCGGAGTCGGTGGCGCACCGGTGGCCCACCGATGCCTCCTCCGCGGCCTCGAACGACGCGAAGCCCTCGGATCGCTCGCCGCAGCGGCCGCACCGCCACCCGAACCGCGGCCGGAGGCGGGGTGCCGTGCAGGTGGGGCCGCACGGGGTCAGGCAGTAGGGGTGCTGGTCGGTGTGGACCACCCCCGGCGCCGACTCCCCGCGGTCTCCGCCGGCCGGTTCGCCGGCGGCAGCCACGGGGGCCGGGTCGGTGGCGTCCTGGGCGCCGCCGGGGATCACCCGCAGCGCCGGCCGCCGCGGCCCCTGCTCGCCGTCGGTGGGGGTGGCGGCTGATTCGGCGGAATCGGTGTCGGCGGCCGGGGCCGGCTCGGCACCGGTGTACTGCTCGGGATGCTCGGTGCGGGTGTGCTCCCGGCCGGCGCCCTGGGCGTTGGCCTCGATCCGGTACGGCCGGCTCGCCCACCCGCACAGGTCGCAGTCGGCGTACCAGCGGCCGTCGTCGTCGACGTCGGTGACGACCCCGTCGACGGCCTGGGCGCCGCGCTTGCGAGCCAGCGCCCGGCGGCGGCGGGCGCGGGCCTTCTCGGTGGCGTCCTCGATCAGCCCGGCGAGGTAGCCGTCCGCGGCGGCCACCGCACCGCCACCGGCCCGGCCGGGGCCGGCCGAGGCGCTCGCCCCGGCCGACCCGTCGGCGGTGGCCTTCTGGGCGGCGGCCTGCTGGCGGGCGCGGGCCTGCCGGCGCGGGGACTGCTTGCCCCGCACCGCGTAGGCGGCGTCCTCGAACAACAGCACGGCGATCTTCGCCACCGCCAGGTAAACCAGAACGTCGAAGAAGATCACTGGACCACGTCCCGGATCGTCTCGCCGAGACCGCCGAGGACCATCGGCAGCAGCAGCGCGCAGGCCAGCGCGACGTGCGGCAGGTGCTTCTTGAAGCCGCCGCCGCCGCCACCGCCAGCGCCCTTGCCGCCGGCGGCGCCCTTACCGGCGCCGCCGGCCTTGCCGCCCTTGCCGCGCAGGAACACCACCACGACGATCCCGAGCGCGAGTGCCAGCGCGCTGGGGATGGCCACGGCGACCTGCTTGGTGTCCTGACCGATCCAGTCGCCGATCGGTCCGGAGATCTTCCCGATGCCGGCAGCGAGCCACTTGTTGATCTGCTTGACGATCGCGCCGGCGAGCAGGCCGCCGACCATCAGGCCCGCGAGAACTCGTAGGCGGGGGGTGAAGTGGAAGAACACCGCCAGGGCGATGTAGACGACGCCCAGGAGCACGAGGGCTGCGCTGGTCATGACAGGTGCCTCCTCTACAGGGTTGCGATGAACACGGCGGCCACCGCGGCGGCGGCCAGCGTGCGCAGGGGGTGGGCCAGGACCCACGAGGCCAGGTGCAGCAGCCCGCGGGGGATGAGGACCAGGACGGCCCAGCAGGCCATCGCGATCGCGTGGGCGTCGGAGCCCTCGCGGGCGCGGCCGGCCTGGCCGACGAGGTCGGCCAGCGGCTCCGGGGAGCCGGTCCAGACGGCGGTGACGCTGTCCCAGTCCCCCGGAATGTCACGCAGAGTTATTCCGGTGCCGGAGTTGGGGCCGGAAGAGGCCGGTTCGGTTCGTGTGGTTTCGTCCTGGTTGGATTCCGGTAGGGGAGGGGCCGGAAGGGCCTCCTGCCTCGGCGGAGCCAGAGAAATCACGTCCGCCTCGCGCCGGAATGGAATTCGCGGCATCGGTGACGGTCGGTAGTTTTCCTCGGCGGGTAGGGCGCTCACCAGATCACCTCCTGGGTGTGTCGGTCGGGTCGTTGACGGCTCGGTCGGGTCGGGGCCGGGGAGCGGCGGTGGGCGGCATCGCCGCTCCCGGGCGCGTCGGTTCGGCGGGCGGGTCAGACCGCCCGCAGTCCGGGTCGCCAGCCGGCGACCAGGGCGGCGGCCTTGGAGGCGCGGGCCTTGTCGCCCTTGCCGCCCATCACGTGCTTGTAGATCGCGTAGCCCGACGGGTCGGCGCTGAGCGCGCCGTCCTCGATGGCCGTCCGGACGTCGACCAGCAGCGTCCGGACGTCGTCCGGAAGACCGCCCGTGCCGGCCGGCGTCAGGCCGTGTTTTCCCCGGTTGATCGCCGTCCGGGCGTCACCGGAACCGGCCGCCGACGGCGGGGTGATGTTGAGGGTGGCCAGCCGCGGGGCGCCCTCCCACGGGCGGGCCGCGGTGACGTAGGAGTCGAACAGACCGATCAGGAACGCCGTCCCGGCGCAGCCGACCGGGCCGATGGAGTGCGGCAGCGCGGTCAGCAGACCCTCCCAGCCGCCGTGCCACCCGCCGACGATGTTCAGCGCCAGCGACAGGCCCAGCGCCGACCACTCGGCGACGCCTGCCTTCCAGTCGACCTCGCCGCCGGACGCGCGCAGCACCGCCCGACCGATGATGATCAGCCCGACGATCGTGATCAGCGCCGGCTCCACCGCCCAGGATGCCCACCACGCGGCGGAGCCGGCGTCGAGGTCGAGCAGCCGCACCACACCGGCCTGCACACCCGTGGTCGACCAGGCGGCGAACGCGGCCAGGACGGGAATGCCGGCCAGCAGCGCGACCTTGCGCACCTTGGCCACCCGCAGCGCCCGCATCTCCGCCGACCCGTCGATCTCCGCCCGGATCCGCGCCCGCTCCCCCGAGCGCTTCGCCCGCCGGTACAGCTCGGCCAGCGCCACGTCCTCGGCCGCGTCGCGGTCGTCCTCACGCCGCTCACGCGCCTCGGTACGCTCCCGCTCCTGGATCCGGGCCAGGGCGATGCGGTGCTCAACGTCGCTCTCGCGCCGCTCCCGCTCGTCCTCCCGCCGCACCTCGACGACCGCGCGGTCCTCCTCCAGCCGCGCCCGCAGCTCCTCGGCCGACCCGGCTCCCCGGCCCGGCTTGCGGCGGCGGGCCACCTCCACCGGCCGGTCCTCGCTCTCGGACTCCGGCTCGATCTCGGTCTCGGGCTGCCGCGCCACCGGCACCACAGCCGGGGCCGGGGCGGGCAGCGTCGCCGCGGGCGGCTCGATGGCGGCCGGCGTGGGCTGCGTGCCGGCCGGCACGAGCAGCTCGCCACGGCGCTCGAACTGCTCGCCCATGTCCAGCGCCCGCCACTGCGACGGCGCCGCGTACGTCAGGTCCACATCGACGCTCACCGCGCCACCTCCAGGTTTCGGGCCGGGGCGGGGATCCGCTCGTCGGCGATCAGCGCCTGCCCGGTGCCGAGCAGCTCCCGGGCGATCTCGTCCTCCGCGCACGACTGGTGGCACGCGGCACCGTTGGCGTCGCGCATCTTCGTGGCGGTGTCGCAGACCCGGCAGGGCAGCGACCGGTCGCGGTCGTAGTGACCCGGACCGGTCCAGTCCAGGTGCACCCGCACCACCAGCAGCCCGGCCATCAGCACACCTCCCCGCGCGCCTGCCGCGCCGCCCGCACCCGGGCCAGCAGTTCCACACCGAGGGGGTTGAGGTCGGCCTCGTCGACGTCCTCGGCGAGGGGGTGCCGGTGGTCGTCAACCCACCGGGCCACCCAGCTCCCGCCGACGGCGGCGGCCACCAGGCCGACCGCGACGGCCGGGGAGTAGAGCAGCACCTGCGGCACCTGCTCGGCGTACTGCGCGAGAGCCCGACCGGTCAGCGCCGCCGCCGGAGCCCCGGTCACCGCCGCACCGGCGGCGACCCGCAGCACCCGCGACCGGGCCGGCGGCGTCGCCGGCGGGGTCGCCGTGCGGCGGGACTCGCGCTCGGCGTCGACCAGACACCGCAGCTCGTCGGCGTACCAGCCCGGCAACGCCGCCACCTCCGCCGCCCGCCGCTGCAGCCCGGCGTCCGTCAGATCCTTCAAGCCCGCCCGGTACCGCGTCAGCGCGGCCGTCAGGTCCGGCAGCGTCATCACGGCCGGCTCGTTCACGGCGGTCATGCGATCGCCCCCAACGCCCTCGTCGCGGCGGCCAGCTCCCGCAGCCGCAGCAGCGGACGCTCCTCGACCTCCGGCAGCCCGCCCAAGGGGTTGTGCTCCACCAGGCCGTCACCACCGCGCAGCTTCGCCTCGTACACGGCGGCGTCGGCCGCGGCCATCACCCGCGCCCGATCCTCACCGGCGGTCGCGTGGATCGCCCCGACGCTGGCCGTCACCGAAACCGAGACGCCAGCGGCGACCTCGATCGGCTCCGCCAGGGCCTGAATGACCTCCGCGCCGAGCAGCCCAGCGATCGGCGCCGGCGACGGACACGCGAGCACGAACTCGTCACCACCGATCCGGGCGACCACCGCACCGTCAATGCCGTCCAGCGGCTCGCGCAGGCGGCGGGCGATCTCCACCAGCAGCCGGTCGCCGGCGGCGTGGCCGTAGGTGTCGTTAACCGGCTTGAACCGGTCCAGGTCTACCAGGACCAGGTCGATCGGCTCGCCGTCCAGCTCGTCGAGCGCCCGGGCCAGGCCAGCCCGGTTCGCCAGGCCGCTCAGTGGATCCGTGGTCGCCTCCCGGCGGGCCTGGACCAGTCGGGACCGCTGCGACCGGGCCACCTGAGCGGCCCACACGTGCCCCGCCAGCGACAGCACGGCAGCGGCCGGGAGCAGCATCTTCAGCGCCCTCACCGGGTCACCTCCGAGCCGGTCGCCGCCGCCCACGCCTGCAGCACATTCCGCGGAATCCGGCCGCGCTCGGCCACCTCGTAGCCGTTGGCCTGCGCCCACTGGCGGATCGCGGCGCGCTGGGCGGTGCCCTTCGGACCGGTGCCCATCTTCTGCCGCAGCGCCGCCAGCTCGGCGGCCAACTCGGCCTCCTTCTCCGCCAGGCGCAGCGTCGCGGCGGCCAGCTCGGCCTCCAGCCGGCCGGTCAGCTCCTCAACCAGGCCACTGATCTTCTCGGCGAGCTGACGGGTCCGGGCGGCCTCGCTGCCCTGAGCCAGGGTCAGCAACTGCTCCAGCGTGCGCGGCGGCCGGGCCGCCGGGCCGCTCGGAACCTCGGTACGTGCCGGAGCGGCGCCGGGACCAGCGATGACCCGGATGCCCATCGGCACCCGCTGCGTCGGAGCGGCCGGCTTGCCCTGGGCGGCGCGCAGCAGCGCTGCCCGGTCGGTGCCGTTGGTCGGCGTAATCGTCGGAGCGCTCATGCCGGCATCACCACCCCGACCGGGAGCAGGCCGCGCAGGGCCCGCAGGGCCTTGTGCTGGATGGCCTTGATCGCCGCCGGGGTCCTGCCCATCGCCTGGGCGGTCTCGTCGATCGACAGCTCCCGCAGGTACCGCAGGATGATGCACTGCCGCTGCGGGGCGCTGAGCTGGTCGACGCCGGCCAGGAGGGCTTCGTGGGTCAGGCGGTCCATCGCCGTCTTCGCCGGGTCGGGCACCTGGCCGGACTCGGCCTCGTCGCGGTGCTCGGCGACGGGCACCTCGAAACGGGACTCGTGGTGGTTGAGGATGAGGTTCCGGGCGATCGTGGTAATCCAGGCGCCGAAGTCGCCGCCCGGCCGGCGGAACGCGTCGAGGTTGCGCAGTGCTCGCAGGAATGTCTCCGAGGTCAGATCCTCGGCCGCCTGGCGATCGCGCACCCGCTGCGACACGAACTGGAACACCTGGTCGACGTACCGGTCGTAGACCAGGCCGAACGCCTCCGCGTCACCGGCCTGAGCCCGCGCCACCAGCGCCGACACCTCGCCGGCCGTCGATCTGAAGGGAGCCTGCGCCGGATCGGCCGGGGCAGGGCTTACCCTCGTTGATGGCATCTGTTCCTCCTTGCGAGTCGGGATGGATGCCGTCCCGGGGCTCGGTGGGGGGCAATCCCACCGAGCCCTCTTGCCTATGCAGGCGCACCGCAAGGTCTATTACGTACTCATTGACCAGACAATGCGCTTGGTGTTGATGGTGCTACTGAGCACCAAGAGACGTCAAGGGGTTCGAGCAACATTGACTAGACAATGTTCGGCCGCGTGAGCGAGACTCAGAACGTGGAGACCTTCAGGGGCAGGTCAGTGCCGGCATACCAACGGATCGCCACGGCGATCCGCGACAAGATCGTGTCGGGTGAGCTTGCCGGAGGCGAGCAGTTGCCGACCGAGCTTGAACTCGCCGAGCAGTGGGGCGTGGCCCGGCAGACAGTCCGCAACGGCATCGCCGTGCTGGTGTCCGAAGGGCTTGTGGTGGCGAAACGCCCCCTCGGGCACTTCGTACGCAAGCGGGAGAACATGCTGTATCGCCCACAGGGTGAGTCTCGCGATCAGCCGGTGAGCCCCGAGATGGACCGCTTCTACCAGCAGATCACCGAGGAGGGGAGGGTCCCCAGCCAGACGATCGACGTCTCCCTAGTTCAGGCAACACCGGACATCGCTCAGCGCCTCCGGGTCGATCCAGGGACCGTCGTGGTGGCTCGTCGGCGGGTCCGCTACATCAACGGTGAGCCGATCAACATCAACGACTCTCACTTCCCGCTGGACATCGTCAAGGACTCCGAGGTCATGTTGCCTGCCGACGTCGCACGGGGCACGAATCAGGTCCTCGCCGATCTTGGCTATCCGCAGGATCGCGCCATCGACGAGATCTACACCCGCATGCCCACACCTGAGCAGATCCACCGCTTGGGCCTAGGGCCAGGAACGCCGGTAGCGGTGCACTACGTGACTGGCTACGTGGCCGACGGCACGCCGGTGAGGTGCACCGTTAACGTGCTGCCGAGTGATCAACATGTCATTGTGTTCGAGCGTAAGTTCGAGCGGACCTGGAGCTGAGCCGACCTTGACCTTGACCATCCGGCCCGCTGAGGATCAGGACGAGTTCGAGATCGCCATGGGCCTGCTCACGCAGCGCATCCAGTGGTTACGCGATCGCGGCTCGGATCAGTGGGCGACGTGGGAGAGGTGGCGTACCAAGCTCGGCCCATCACTTTCCGCTGGCGACATCTGGATTCTCTGGGATGACGATGAGCCGATCGGCACAGTCACCCTTGAAATGACCGGCGACCCCGACTTCTGGACTCCTGAGGAGCTGGCCGAGCCGGCGGCCTACGTCTCAAAGCTGGCAGTGCGCCTCGACCGCGCCGGCCAAGAGCTCGGCGCTCTCCTGCTTGCGTGGGCAGGCGACTACGCCTTCCAACGCGGGTGTCGGTACGTCCGCTTGGACGCCTGGAAGACCAACGAACAGTTGCACGCCTATTACCTCTCGCGTGGATGGACGCACCTGCGTACATCCACGGATCCTCAAAGGCGCTCTGGAGCGCTGTTTCAGCGCACTGCCGCACCGATGGGCAAGCAGCCGGTAGAGCTGCGAACGGCTGCCTCAAGGCAAGGGTGAGCAGCTCCGACGATGACCAGGGGCCGAGAATCCGCAGGGGATACGGTGGCGGCGCAACAAGCGTTCTGATGACGCGACTGCCTGTCGGCGACGTGGATCGCTTCCATCTGCGTGTCGAGACGCGGGTGCCGACGCAGTCCGAGTCGCGTGATCTGGCCATGGAAGGCGGCACCACGGTGTTCGAGCTGTGGCGCGTGCTCTACCGAACTGGCGCACCGGCAGAGGTCGCGGTGGCGGTGGTGCCGGGAGATCGCGCGATCTTCGAGGCCGACCTCACTGGCTGGGCGGGGGCGGACTGACCGCGTCGACGGCGTCCAGGCCGTGCTCGACGTACTCACGGATCAGGTCGGGTGGTGTGATGCCGCGGCGTTGGGCTTCGGCGAACAGCCGCTCGGTGAGCTGCAGGGACATGCTGACTGTGTGCCCGACGGTGGCATCGTTTCGGGGCGGCGTGGTGTCGATCTCGGCGGTGGACCAGTCCCGGTTGTTCAGGGCGGCCTGCGCGTCGTCGAGTCTGCTCATGACGGATGCTCCGTAGGAAGTCGAAACCCCGGCGGCGTACCCGCGAGGGGCAGGGGCGACCGGGGTCTTCACGGGAAGCGTACCGAGTCAGGGAGGGTCTGGGCGGGCGGCTGTTGCTAGTCGGTGGCCTTGGGGTGTCCGGTGCCGGCGTGTTTGATCCAGCAGGTGCGGGTGTCGTGGTCGACCAGGTACCAGACGCGGCCGCCGGCGGTGACTTCGTACTGCCATTGCGGCAGCGTGTCGCCGTTGTGCACGCCGGCGGCGAGGGATCCTTTGAGCGGGTGTTGGCGGCTGGTGGGTGGGGCGGGGCAGGGGGTGGCTTCGATGGCGTCGAACGCGGCGCGGGTGTTGGCCGCGGCTTGGCGGCAGAGTTCTTCCCAGCCCTTGGCCGCGTCGTTGGTGGCGAAGCGCAGGGTGTAGCCGCCGGGGCGTGGTGGCGGTGCGGCCCGGTCGCCGCGCTTGGCGCTCACTCGCCGTCCGGGCGGGTGACCGGCCCGAAGTCGCCCGCGCTGGGTGCCGTCAGGACCCGGTGCAGGTCGGGGTCGGCGTGGACCTCGGCGGTGTGGCGCCACTCGGCGAGCAGCTGTGACAGCGCTGCGGTGCTGCCCACCGCGGCGGCGGCCTCGGCGGTGGCGATGAACTGGTCGGCCATCTGCTGGGCGTCGGCGGGCGGGAGGAACCGCACCCAGGGCAGCACGGTCGGCAGCGCCTCGCGCACCAGTGCGGGGTCACGGCGGACCAGGCTGGCCAGCAGCCGGGCGGTCAGGTCCACCACCTCGCCCTCGGCCTCGGCCCGGTCGGCGGACATCAGCACCAGGTCCGCGGCGTCACGGCGGCGCAGCCGCACCGCCCGGGCGCGGGCCAGCCGCTCGGCGGTCTCCGCCGGCTGGCGCAGCAGTTCGGAGAACGGCACGGACTCCAACGGCATCGACATGACATCAACACTACTTCAGAAGTAGGCGGTCGGGCCAGCAAACGTCGGAGAGTTCCCGGGGCTCCCCACACCCGCTGACCAGGCGAGAGGCGGTAGGCGCTTGTCGGTCGTTGAAGGGACATGATGAGCGATCGGCCGGCGAGTGAGTGGCATCAACCTCAGCGGTTCTACGAGGCGCTGGGCCGCACAATGGCGGCTCTGGACGTCAGCCGCGCGCTGGAGGGGGCCACCGAGCTGCGCTGGTGGAGCGCGGATCACACGTGGAAGATCGAGTGGCGGGAGGGGCCGTACCCGTATGAGGTGGCGGCTCGGCTGTGGCAGGACGCGTCCGCGGCCGAGAGCACGGTTGCTCTCGCGGTGGGCGGCCTGATCAGGCTCGACCCGCCAACGGGCAGCCCGAATTACACGTTGATGCGCGTCATGAACGTGCCGGTGCTGCTCAGGGCGCTGGAACCGACCGGTGCCGACGAGATAGCCCGCCGGATGAGACAGCAACTGGTCGAGCTGGTGTCGGCCATGCAGGACCGATCGCCGAGGCCAGGGCCGTCACCGCACCAGGCGAAGGCTGCGGCGGACCCCGTCAGCGGTTGATCAGGGCTACGACGCCGCCTGAGCGGGCGTGGGTAGCCACAGCTGGAAACGGGCGTGCTCGGCCAGGCCGGCGACGTCGTCGACGGGCCGGTCGTGACGTCGCAGCGTGGCCAGCCGCTGGCCGGCGAGGCGTTCCAGGGCGGCGCGGATCGCGGGTGCGGGGTGGCCGGTGCTCTCGGCGAGGCGGGTCAGCGTGGTGTCGGTGGTGGCGCCGCTGAAGGTGACGAGCAGGGCCACCGCGGCGGCGGATGTGGCGTCGTCGAGGGCGGCCTGGTGCGGGTCGTCAAACGTCGCCGGCGGGGTGTGGTGGCGCTCGGGGAGCGGTTCTTCGCCGAGGGCGAGCAGCACGCCGTTGAGGGCGGCGCGGATCCGGTGGCGGTCCCATGGGTGGCGGCCGGCGTACAGCTGGTCGGCGAGTTCGGCGAGGGTGGTCTCCCACTGCGCGGCGGTGCGGGGCGGGCGGGGCCGGATGGTCCGCTCGACGACGCGCTGCGCGGGTACGGTGCGGATCCGGCCGGCGTCGACGTCGGCCTGGTGGCGGCGCTGGGCGGTGCGCAGCTCGTAGGCGCGTTGCCGGCAGGACCGGTCGCAGTAACGCTTCTTGCGGCCCGTGGGCGGCTGGACGATCGTGTTGCCGCACCATCCGCACGGCGTTTCGATCTCTCGTTCGGTGTCAGCCGCCATCAGGCGGTGGCCTTGCGTCTGGCGTCGCGGAGGAACTGTTTCGCGTAGGAGGTCGACGCGCCGGTGAGCGCCGCCAGGAGGCCGCCCAGCTGCGGGCTGTGAAGTGGGACGCCCTGGGTCAGCAGCGCTGCCAGGGTCGTCTCCAGCCGGTCCCGTTTAGAGGTTGGCGGCCGTCCGGGCGGCGTCGGTAGCCACGCGGCCAGGTCGGGGTTCGTGGAGTACAGCGCCCGTTGCTCCACCGGCGGCGGGGTCTGCCGTGGCACCGGCGTCGGCACACCTTCGGCGGGCGGCAGCGTGCGGCCGGTGGCGGCCAGGGCCTCGGCGACCCGGTGGCCGAGCGCTTCGGGATCTTCCTGGGCGTGCGTGGTGATGGTGATGCCACCGACGGGCGGCAGGCCCTGTTCCCGGATCCGGATCACGAGGTACCCGGCGGTCTCCATCTGCTGGGTCAGCCGCCTGTCACGGTCGACCGAGAACTGGTGGGTCAGCTCGTCGTACTCCACGACGATGCGGTGCTCGGCGTCGACCAGGTCGCGCAGCCCGCGTACCGGTGGCGCCGCCGAGGGATGCCCGACGTAGCGCAGGCCGGTCACCGCGGCGACGGCGGCGAGCACGCTGCCCTCGCGGTCCCCGCGCGTCGCGTAGCAGGCCGGACACCCTCGGCCGCGCGTACGGTCGCAGACCTTCTGCTGCCAGGTGTGGCCCTGCGCGCAGCGCCACCACACCGTTCGGGCCGACCGCGCGGACAACGTCTGCGGGTCCAGGTCACCGTTGAGGTCCACCGCCCACTGCCGCATGAGCATCGGCGCGGCCTCGGACAGTCGCGGCGCCGGCCGCCGTCCACCCGCGCACGTCGGGCAGCCGCGTCCACGCAGCGCCCGCACATCGACCCGGGCATCCCACACGTGGCCGGCCCGGCACCGCCACCACACCCGCGCCGTTGCCCCACATCGCAGCTGCGCTGGGTCAAGCCCGGGGTTGAGATCGGCCGCCCACTCGGTCAGCAGATCGGGCCGGCCAACGCTCAGGACAGGATGACGGACGCGGGGACAGCGGCCACAACGGCCAGGAGCGGTGGCCTTGCTCGACACCATCGCCTGCCAGACATGCCCCGCCGAGCAGCGCCACCACACCCGCGCGCGAGAGCGGACCGAGACGGTCATCGGATCGAGGCCTGCGTTGAGATCGTGCGCCCACATGGCCAGCAACTCGGGCACACTCGCCACCGCCACGCGCAAGCCGCCACCGGTGCGGCCAGAGCTCACGAGAACGGCGGGGCGTTGAACGGAACTCACATTGCCAGCATGCCTGGTTGACCCGCCACGGCCCAACGGCGCAGCTGGCCGCCCGTCGCGCAGGGGCGGGGTGGCGGACGCCGGACACACCACGGCGGTCGACCCGGTCAGCGTCCGACACGGCCCGGAGCCGGGTCGAAAGTCTGCCTTTTCCTCCAACTTGCTCCGGCGGCCTGGCAGGGGAGTAGTGGCCCATCCTGGTCGGGCGTTACCACCCGTTGCCACCCGCTGCTGGCCTGGTCAGCGGCCGGGTTGGCGGCGTTGGTGTTGGTGGTCGTTGCGCCACTGGCCGAGCCGGATCCGCAGCACGGTGAGGAGTTCCTCGGCGTCGCCGCGGGTGACCACCGGCACCTTGGGTGGTGCGGCGAAGCCTTGCCGGGCGGTGGTGGCCGGATCCGGGCGGGTACGTTGCCGGCCGCCGTCGGGGAGGGTCTGGTCGTGGCGGCCATCGACGCGCTCGCCGTGCAGTTCGGCGCGGACACGCGGCCACGACAGCGCCCGGTCGACCTGGCTGGCCTTGAGCCACACCTGCTCGCCGCCGGCGTCGACCCAGCCGAGGAGGCTGACCCGGTATCCGATGACCGTGCCGTCGCGGGTCGTCGACGCGGCGAACAGCACGCCGCGGGCGGCGAGCTGGTGCTCCCATCCGGCGCGGCCGGCGCCGGCCGCGGCGGTGCGGGCGGCGTGCATGGCCTCGCGGAGCTGGACCCGCTGCGGCGTCTGGCCGAGCCGGGCCGCTCGGGCGCGTTCCCCGGCCGTGGTGGTGGCGTACCGGCCGGTGCGGCGGTCCTGCGTCAGCGCGGTGAGGTCGTGGTCGCGTTCGAGCTGGCGGCAGGAGCGCATCGAGCGGGCGTAGTCGTGGCTGTCGCGCCACAACCGGCCGTGTGCGTCGATGCGGCAGGCGACGATGTGGATGTGGTCGTCGCCGTGGCGTACCGCGACCCACGGGTGTCCGGCCAGGCCCATCGTCTCGATGTGCTGGGCGGCGATCGCGGCCCACTGGTTGTCGTCGAGCAGCGGGTCCTGCGGTGCGGTACGCAGGGAGCAGTGCCAGACCGGCCGGGTGATGTCGGGCCGGCGCGAGGCGTAGAACGTCATGTCGGCTGCCCAGGTGTGCCACTGGCGGGGGTCGTCGAGTAGCGCGCCGTCGCCGGTGATCGTGCGCGGGTCGGCGTGTTCCTCGCGGCGGCCCTGCCCGTAGAGGTAGCGGGCCAGGCCCGTGAAGTTCGCCCCCTTGCGGATCTTCCCGATCACCGTCAGCGCCGGCCGGTTCGCGACGCCGCGCGGATCTCGGCGACCGCCGCGCGGACCTCGGCGTACACCGCGGCGGCTTCCCGCTCGGCCGGGTACCGGCGCTGCGTGTTCGCCCACCGGGCAAGCTGGTTGAGGTTGTTCCCGGCCCGCACCAGCGCGGCGTAGGCGTCGACGTCGACCTGGCGCTGCGGCCCGGCCGCCGTCGACGCGCCGGGCGTACGGGCGAGCAGCTCGTTGACGACCGCGCGGACCCACGCGCCGAGTTCGCGGCGGCCGGTCGCCTCCCGCGCTGCCGTCCAGGTGGCGTGCTCGCCCGGGCTCAGCCGCACCCGCACGTCGCGGGTACGTCGTACCGGACCGCCACGCACCATGACCGTTGCACCCCGTTCCCGCCGGCCGTTCCTGACCGTTCCGGAACGATCAGGCTGTTCCCGCGAACGGTGCCCGGCGGGCGTTAGCGGCAGCGCTACCGCAACGGGGGTTGGCGGGAACGGCCCGCAGGGGAACGGGGCCGGGTTGTTCCGCGGCAGCGAGCGCAGCGAGCGGCCGGGAAAGCGGGGGAGGGCGCGGCGGCTGGCAGGCCGGCAAGCGTCCCTGCCGGCATAGCTCGCTGCCCCGGCTGAGCTGCCCCGGTGGCCAGGGAGGGCGTCCAGGCCGCGATGGGCAACGGTCCCGCCGGGAGCTTCCACTCGTCGTTCCGCAGGTCGTTCCGCGGAACGTTCCGCAGGTCATTCCGAAACTGGTTGCTGGCGGTGGTCGTGTTGGCGCAGGCCGGCCCGGGTGGCAACGGGGTTGGTGGCGGGTCGACACGTTCAGCGCGCTCCCGCCGGTCGCGGCGGCGGCGCGCTGACGATCGAGCGACCGTGGAGTTGGGCCAGGGCGGTTACCGGTCACGGGTGTGCCGCCCTGGCGACGATGTGACGCCTCTGCGCAGCGCGTGCGACCCGCTCGACCCGCCGCCGGTGGGTGACGCGAGCGCGGGCCGGCGGCTGGGCTGGGTGGCGTCACTGACGTTGCGCGGGGCCCGAGAATGCAAGGGGGTGTGTCCCGTGTAAGTGGACATCGAGGCCGGGGCGCGGTGTCCGTGATTCCGTGGAATGCCTCCGCGACGGTGGCGGTCGTCAGGTCGGTGATGCCTGGGTGTGTCGGGTGCTCGCCGTGCCGTGCAGCGGTGGGTGGTGGGTGACGGCGCCGCAGTGGCAGGTCCAGGTGTGGTGGCCGCGGTGGGTGTGCGGGGGCGGGCACGGACAGGGTGTCCAGCCGACCTGTCCGCCGGGCTCGCCGGCGGGGTGCCGGCCCGCTCCGGAGCAGCGCGCGGGGGCGGGGGCGACGAACCGGATGCCGCCGGCGCGGGTGACGCGGACATGGTGGGCGAGGTTGTCGCAGTGTGGGCAGGTCGGCGCCGGACCGCTGGTGGTGGGCCGGATCCGGCCGTGGTCGGGGCAGGTCCAGTCGCCGGCGAGCAGCGTCGGTGTCAGCCGGCCCCAGTCCACGCTCACGCGGGTTGACGTTAGCGGCCTGGTAGCGCCCTGGTAACGCCTCCGCTGGGCTGGTAGCGGCTCTCTGGTAGCGCCGGTCATCTAGTGGCCGGGCGGGGTGGGGGCACGGTGGCCTTGCTGCCGGCGGCGAGGCGGCCGCGGATGGCGCTCAGCCGCTGGCCGAGGGTCGGCACGCGGTCGCGGTCGGTGTACGGGATGGGGGTGCCGGCGTGGCAGTGGGGGCAGTGCTCGCCGGCGTACCAGTCGGGTCCGGTGGGGTCGGGGCGGGGGTAGGCGATCGCGCAGGTGCCGCAGATGATCAGGTGCTCGCGGTCGTGCTCGGCGCCGACCTGCGCGGGGTCGGTGCGGCGGCGGGCCCGCCAGCCCAGCCGGTCCCAGACGGCGGCGACGTGGTCGTCGCGCACGGCCCGGTAGTCCTCGATCGCCGCCTCCTGGACGCGCTCCTGGGTGTGCGCGGGTGGCTGGCGCAGCCGGTCGAGTTCGTAGTCGGCGAGCAGCCGGCCGGTCTGCAGGGCGGCCGCGGCGGCACGCAGCCTCGGATGGTCGTGGCCGGCGGCGGCGAGCAGCTGCTCGGCCTGCCGCGTCCACTCCGCGGCGTGCCGGTCGACCAGCACGGCGCGGGCGCGGGCGGTCAGGGTCGGGTCGTCGCGGTCGGCCCACCAGGCCAGGAGCGCGTCGACAACGTCCGCGTCGTCGTCGAGACGTTCGTGGCGGGTGGCCGGCGGCCAATGCTGTAGCAGCTGCCCGGCGGCGGGGTCGTCCAGGAGCCGGGCGACGTCGGCGGCGGCGTCGCAGATCTCGTGCAACGCGTCGACGCGGTCGCGGCGGGCCGCCTGCGCGGCGGCCTGGTCGTGGTGCTGTTGCGCGCGGGCCTGCGCGGCGATCCGCCCTGCCAGGAGCTCGGGCAGGCTGGCGCGGGTGGCGGCCTCCCCGGGCAGCAGCCACACCGGCGCGTCGACCACCGCGGCGGCCGGATCGCGGACCAGACCGCACGCGGCGACCACCAAGGCGCGGGCGTCGGCGATGTCCCGGCCGGCCTGCCCGCCGTAGACCAGGCCGGCGCTACGACTGGCGGCGGCGAGCTGCCGGCCGGCGGCGGCGAGGAACGTGGCGGCGCGGGCCTGCGTGGTGGTCAGCAGCAGCAGCGGCGGGCAGTGCGGCCACCGGCCCTCCCACGCCCGATCTTCGGCGTAGGCGAGGTAGCGGGTCACCTTTTCCCGCAGCACCACCTGCGACATGGTGGCGAGGTCGATCTCCACAAACGCGGCTGCGGTGCCGACCACGCCGGCGTGGTCGGCGTCGACGAGCAGCACCGCGTCCGGGGTCAGCCGCCGCAGCCGCGCGCCCCAGCTCGGTCGGGTGCTCTCCCACTCCTGCCAGCCCGCCCGGTCCGACCACCACTCCCGCAGCGCCAGGCCGGCGGCCGGGCCGTGGTCGCGCACCGCGAGCCACGCCTCGCCGATCGCCGCGGCGTGCGCGACGTGCAGCCCGGAGGGCTTCTGCCGGCCGGGCGCGGCCGCGGTCCCGGCCACGAGGCGGGCGCCGGCGATGCGCAGCCACCAGTGCCGCGGCGCGGACCCGGCTTCCCGGCCGGGGCGCACGGCGTCGACCAGGCCGGCGCCGCGTAGCCGGTCCAGGCGGTGGCGGACCGTGCGGACCGGCGCGCCGGTGGCCCGGGCCAGCTGGTCGGTGGTCAGCACGCGGTGGGCGTCGAGCAGGACCAGCAGTTCGTGCGACGGGCCGCCGGAGGTCCGCAGCCGCTGCACGAACGCCCGATCTGACACGGCTGCGCTTGCCTCCCCCGCGATATCGCTGCCTATGGCCCGCTTCCGGTGACACAGACAGTGTCAGTCGCCTGTCGAGTCGAATCTGTCACAGGCGGCCTGACCAGCGCTGTGAGCGGGGCCGGGGTTGCCGTTCGGGTCCGAAGCAAACGGCAACCCGACAGTCTGGCCGGCGGGCGATGAGGCCGCCCGGATTAGCGACTCCCCGTGTCTATGCCTGCACGCAAAGCATCGGGCATCATGCATGCCCATGGGACTTCTGGACTCGCTGCGTAAACGCCGTGCCGTCAAGGAACTCGAACTGAACCGATGGGCCAACCACACCGCGTTGATGGAGATCGCCGCGGGGCTCTCCGTTGCGGTGATGCGGTGTCACGACGACACCTGGCAGTTCGTTGAGCGTTACGCCTCCGGCCGTGATCACTGGAGGTCTCCTGACCCGGTGAGGATGTCGGATCGCGAGGATTCGATGGTGGAGGTACGGCTGTCTGGACCTCAACTGGCCATGGCCATTGAAGCGCTGGCCCACGTCGCCGACATCCCGTACATGCGGGGTTACCACACGGCGGAGTCCCGAGCTATCGCCAAGAGGCTGTACGTCGAGATCCGCGACGTCCTGACGCAGTACGACGCGGCTGACCCTGGCGCCGCCGTTGCGGCCATCGTCCTCGATGACCAGATCGGCACGGCGCCCAGTGGCGGTGGCCGGTGACGGCGGCGGCCGATGAGGAGCGGCCCCGGTACGGCTACGGCCGGGGCGGGCGGCCGTTGTGGTCGTCGCGGGACCGTGACGCGGAGGCGCTGCGGCGCGTACTGCGTCGGGCGGGTCTGCGGGACGTCGACGAGCGGCACCTGGACGGCTTCGCCGTCGAGGGTGCCAACGCCAGCATGGACGGGCCGGAGCCGTTCAGCGTCGCCTACTGCGGCACCTCCGACGTGCCGCAGACGGTGACCGGCTACCGGACGGTGTTGGAGCGGGCCGGCTACCATGTCGACGCGGATCCGCTCGGCGAGCACGTGCTGCTGGTGCCGCGACAACCCGCCCAGGCGGCGGCGCCGTCGGAGCGGCGGCTGATGGCGGCGGCCGTGGTGTGCGCGGTGGTGGCCGCCGTGGCGCTGCTCGCCTCCTGGATCGGATCCGGAGCGGTGCGCCTGGCCGGCGGCGTCGGCTCGGCCGTGCTCGGCGTGGCCACGGTGCTCCTGGCCGCCCAGTGGTACCGGCGGCGGGCGAACCTGGACTGAGCGACTGGCCGTCGTCCTTCGCCGGGAGGTGAGGATTTCCGGGGTAGATGTGAGGATCTGTGGTCCGCGGCGTTCTGCCACCCCACAGGCTTCGCGCGCGCGTTTTTGTGGTGCGTACGTGCACACCGCCGCCGTGCGCTACCAAGCGGCGGTGCCGCACAGCGGTGTCTGCGCAGCTCAGAGCACGCCTCGCGGTTTTCATTCTGAGATTCGGTGCGCGTGGCTACCGTCGTCGGTGCCGCCGGTAGCCGACGCCGCGATCCGGACTTCCTCTACCCCTGCGTGAGGGTGAGGGCTGCCCAGACCTGGCTGGTGCCGATCGGGTCGATGGCGCGCAGGTTCACCGGTACGTCGAGCACGACCAGGTGCGCGCGCTGGTGCCCGCCCGGACCGGGCGAGATCAGGCCGCGCACCGCGTGGTCGCCGTGGTCGTCGTCGACGCTGGGCTCCTGCGCCCCCAGCAGCCGCGCGGCGACCTCGGCCGGGAAGGGGCCACCCTGCCACTCGATCTCCCAGGTCCGGCCGCTGTTGCCGGGCCACCAGTCGAGATGAGTGGAGCCGTTGAGCGCGCTGCTCTCGCGCAGAGCCGTCAAGACCCGTCCCAGCACCTCGTAGTAGCGCGCCGGGTTCTCCCGCAGGGGGTGCACTTCCGTCATGGCCTGCTCAACGACTCGGGCCGGGGTCAGGTCCGGCCCTGACACCCGGTGATCCTGCCGATGATCGTGGCGGCCACCGGCTGATCCGCACGGTCACCAGCTGGCGCTCCCCCACGCCCTGGGGAGAGTTTCCGTCGCCTGGGCGTGGGGGCGACCGTTCAGTGACAGCCTGAAGAACGCAGGTCAGCGCACTGAGAGTGACGGTCCGCCGTGGGGTCGGATCTCCCAGACCCGTACGCCGGAAACTTCACCTCCCCGGCGGTCCCGCCCGGTCGGGGCCGTGGGGGTCACCCCCCTGCCCCCGCGTACGGCGTGTGCGGAAACTCGTCAGCGTGTGAGCTGCCCTACCGCTGCGTCTCGGCCCCCTGAGCTTGCAGGGATTGGACCGGCCCTCCCCGTGGGAGGGGCCCAGGGGGTGGATCAGCAACAGCCGCGTACCCCGACCCTACCCGGCACCCTTCCCGAGCTACCGCGACGGCTGTTCGTGCTGGTGATCGCCGTTTCGCGGGCACACCTGTCCCGTGGTGACGTCGATCGGATCAGCATCACGATCACCTGATCGAACAGTGATGCGATCAGTGATCCGATCAGCGTCATGTTGCTGTTTCGTCGGTGATTCGTCGGTGATCAGTCGCTGTTTCGTCGGTGATCGGCGGGCGGGCACGAGCAGACTCCGGGCGGGGCGGGCAGTCCTCTGTTGCCCGTCCCGCCCCGGAAATCCGAATCCTGCAGTCAGCGGATTGGCCAGTCGCCGTCGGAGCGGCGCGATGTGCTGGTCGCGCGGGGTCCAGCTGGCAGCTGAGTCGCGTAGCGCGGGATCCAACCGGTTGCTAGGTCGCGCTGGCGCTCGCCGTGACCTCAGGTCGTGCGCGGCGGCGAGCAACGGGGTCTCCCTCACGTGGTGCTGGCGGCGCGGTGTCCGGCTGGCGGCCGGGTCGCGCTGGGTGCGGCGGTCCGGCTGGCGGCCGGTCGCGCATGGTGGCCCGATCATGCACGGCGGCCGGCGGGCCTGCAAGCAGGCGTAACGGTGCGGCGTTTCCCCTGCCCGACCCGTTCCCGTCCCGACCCGGGGATCTGACTTCCGAAGGCTGCCTACCTGCCGGACCGGCCGGTTTCCGGCCGGTCCCGATAGGAGACCGGCCGGGGCAAGGTTGTCTTGCCCCGCCCGGACTGCGGTTCGCACGTCTTCTGGGTTCGCACGTTACTTGGCGCCGGATTCGCGGCCAGTGGTCCTCGCGGACCGGGTCGACTTGCCCGGCCGCGTTATCAGCTTCACACAGCGAAGCCTCCGCGCTACTTTCTGCTGATCGTTGGTGGTCGATGGGGAGGTCTGTGATGTCGGCGAAGAGCAACCCGGGTGACGGCACCCACGGGCGGGGCACCAAGGGCAGCAAGGCCCTGGCCGGTGAGACCGCCCGGGGGCCGGTGGGGTTCCTGGCGGACCTGGCGCGGGGGCTGCGGGGCCTGCTGCGCGGGTGAGGCAGCTTCGCCCCGCGTTCCGGGGCCCGTCAGGCCGGGTGGACGTCGACCCCCTGGTCGTGGCGGACCCGGACGCGCGGGTGGCCTGCGGCGAGCTGGCCCGGTTGTTCACCGGAGTCGGGGTGACCGGCGAGTTCCCGACCGGGAGCTGGTGGCAGGGCGTGGAGTTGGTGTGGCCCGCGCCGACGGCCCGCCCGGCCGGCGGGCCGCTGCGCGAGGTGTTCACCCGGGCGGTGGCCGAGATGTGCGGTGACGCGACGGTGGTCGGGGTGAACTTCTCCGGCGGTCTGGACTCCCTCGCGGTGCTGGTGGCGGTGTGCCGGCTGGTCCCGGCGCGACCGGTGGTGGCGTTCACCGTGGACCTGGTCGACGACGACGGCGCGAGCACCGCGGCGGTGGCCGCCGCGCTGATCGCCGCCCTGCGGCTGCCGGCCCGCTTGGTGGTGGTCGACCCTGATGCGGCTGGTCCCGCACCGCCGTGGTCGCCGCTGGGCCCGAGGTTCGACGCGCTGCCGCACCTGAACGCCCGGGTCAACGCCGCGGCGGCGGACGCCGGTTGTGGGGTGCTGCTGTCGGGCAACGGCGCCGACGAGCTGCTGGCGGCCGGGTCGTTCGCCTCGGCCGAGGTCACCGGCCGGTGGGGTATACGCGGGGCCCGCCGCTATGTGGTCGACCTGGCGCGCACCGAGGCGGGTTGGCCCGGTGAGGTGGCGGCGGTCGCGGCCCGGGCGCTGCCGGCCGGGTGGTCGGCGGCGGCGTACTGGGCGGCGAACTGGCCGCGGCTGTGCCGGCCAACCGTGTCGCCGGTGCTGGCGGCCGGCCACCGGACCCAGGCGCGGGCCTGGGCGGCGGGGTGGGTACGCGAGCAGGTCGCTGGCCATGCGCGGGCAGGCAGGTCGTGGGCGCAGGCCGATCGGGTCGACACGTTCTGGCCGCGCGGGTTCAGCCCCGCCGCCGGGGTCGTGCCGGAGGGCTCGCCGTTTCTGCATCCGGATCTGGTCGCCGCCGGCCTGGCGGTGCCGGTCGCTTCGCGCTACGACCCTCACCCCGCGCACGCCTACCACCGGATCAAGCCCCTGGTCGTCAGGTTGTTCCCGGCCGAGATGCGGGCCGGGTTGCCGACGGTGAAGCGGTACTACGCCGCCGCGCTGGCCCGCGCGGTCGCCGGTCCGCTGGCCGCGCCAACGGCCGTGCGAGCGGGGTTGCTCGACGCCGCTGCGGTCACGTCCTGCACGGACACGGCGACCCGACTGACGGTGGCGGCGGTGGAGACCTGGCTCGCCGGCGCGGTCGCGCGCGGCTATCGGGTCAGCGGGTGAGCTGGTAGGACCACAGCCGGTCCACCTCGACGAACCCGACCCGCTTGTACAGGGCGTTCGCGGCAACCCGGGACCGCTCCGGATCGTCGTCGGGGGCGTCGTCGTCGACGTAGAGGATGACCTCCCGGGCGCCGAGTCCGGCCAGCAGGTCCAGGGCCGACCCGAGCAGCCGCAGCCCCAGCCCCTCGCCCCGGGCCACGGGCTGCACGCCGATCCACCAGAGCACGCCGATCCCGTCGACCGGTTCGCCGATGGTCGCCTCGGCCACCACCTGGCCGTCCCGCTGGACCTGCAGCACGCGGCGGTCCTCGTCGCAGCTGGTCCGGTACGAGCAGGTCGGCAGGCTGGGGGCGGGCAGGTCCCGGCGCATGTACCGCCACAGGTCGCTGCCGGTGAAACCCCGGTCGAGCAGGGCGGCGTGGGTGGCCGACCGGTGCCGTACCGGCAGGGCCTCCAGGCCCAGGCCCAGCGCCGTGGCGAAGGAGAACGCCTCCACCGTCGGGCAGCCGGCCAGGCCGGCGAGCGCGTGGTCGAGCAGCCGCCGCACGGCCGAGGGATCCTCCCGGGCGTGCAGCCACAGGATCACTCCGGCGCCGTCGCGCGACCGCCGGGCGTAGGCGACCGCGCCGGCCGGCGCTCCGTCGGCGTCGCGCAGCACCTCGGTGCGCAGGTCGGTCAACTCGGCCCACCACGCCGAGTCCACCGGTGACGTGCCGTCGATCGCGGCCTGCAGGCGCCCCACGGTGCACGCCGGTTGACCGGGCAGCCGGTCGGCGTTGACCAGGTCGACCAGCTCCGGCGTGGCGGTGGTGACGGGTGTCAGCAGCGACGTGGCCACGGGTGACCTCCTTCTCTGGGTGCCCGTTGGGTCAACGACCATCATCGGTCCAGCGGCGGGCCGCCGGCGCTGTCACGGGTGGAGTCGGCGCAGCAGCGTGCCGCCGTCGGTGTGCTCGCGCAGGTAGTCAGCGAGCGCCGCCAGGGCGGCGCCGGGCCGCGGCGGTTGCTCGGGTCGCCGCCGGGTGAGGACGGTCCCGCGGCGCTTCGGCGCGGGGCCCCGGCGCTTCAGGGGTGCGCCGACGGCGGTGGCGTGCAGCTTCTTCACGGTGGCGTCGATGGCGTGGATGCCGGTCTCCCCGCGCAGGGTCAATGGTGGCTCGTCCCAGGCGTCGGTGTCGCTGGGCGGTTGCAGGCCGGTCAGCGGGTCGGCCTTGGTGATGGCGGCGTGGTAGACGCCCAGCGCGGCGGCGGCGTAGGCGCGGGCGGCCCGCTCGGCGCGTCCGGCAAGGTCGGTGACGTGGGCGTGGGCGAGCTTGGCGCGTTGCCGGCCGGTTTCCTGCCACAGCTCGTGCACGGCGGCGGTCTGCTCGACCACCGCGGCCGGCAGGACAGCCGAGGGCGTCGGCGGCTCGGCGGTGGCCTCGCTCTCGGCCGTCAGGTGCAGTTCGCGCGCGGCGGCCCAGGCTTTGACCAGCGCCTGGTAGAGCCTCCAGTGCTGGTGGAGGAGTTCGTCGGCGCGCGCCGGCCACGGTTCGGCGTCGACGCCGTCGGGGTGCGGGGCGACGACGGTGGGGTACGCGGCGGTGTGGGCGGCGTGCTGGTTGCGGTAGAAGTCGCGGCCCCGCTCGGTGATGCGGTAGCCGTCCGGGCATTCCTCGGCCAGCGGCGGTATGTGCCGCTCGATCAGCACGTGCTCGATCGTCGTGGAGTAGTTCCAGGTCAACGGCTTGCCGCGTTGGTCGGCGGTCCACAGCAGCGCCAGGACCTCCCACGCGCGCAGGCTGAGCCCGACCTTGGGTTTTGCCCCGGTGGTCAGGGAGGTGCCGGCGCGGGCGGCGGCCCGGCCGGCCCGGGTCAGCGCGACGGTGTGCATCACCCCGAGCGCGGTGCCGCGGGTGTTGCGGGTGATCAGTCCTCGGCTGGCCAGGGCGGCCATGGTGGAGCCGTTGCCCTGGTTGTCCCACCCGAACAGCTCCAGCTGCTGCTGCAGGGTGGTGATGCCGACCAGCCGGCGGTCGGAGGGCTCGTGCGCGAAGTCGATGCGCCGCCACTCGACCGCCGGGGTGCCGTCGAACTTGCCGAGGGACGCGTCGCGGCGCCGGATGGCCTCCTTCTGCTGGTCGAGCAGGTAGATCGCGCGCAGGGTGCCCTGCTGGCGGTCGTTGAGTTCCGTCCAGGCGGTCAGCGCCACCGGGGTGCGCGCCTTGGCGGTCATGCCGTCTCCTCGTCGGGTGATTCCGGGGAATGCTCGTCGCCGGCGGCGGTGAGGTACGCGGCGAGGGTGTAGGCCGGCGCCCGGTCGAGGCGCTGCCCGCCGTGGTCGTAGCGGCGGGTGGTGCGGGCGTCGGCGTGCCCGAGTTGCTCCTGGACGTCTTCCAGGCGGGCGCCGGCGTCGCGGGCCAGGGTGGCGCAGGTGTGGCGCAGCACGTGGGGGCTCATCTTGACCGGGATCTTCGCCGTGGTGGCCAGGCGGCGCAGCAGCCGCCACACCGCGCCCCGGTCGACCCGGGCGCCGCTGGCCGTGGCCACCAGGGGCCGGCGTGGCCGGGCCCCGGCCTGCCCGGGGAGCACCGGCATCCGGGCCTCGGTCAGGTCGGGTCGGCCGGCGAGGTAGGCGTCCAGTCGGCGGGTGACCGGGGCCGGCAACGCGACCAGGTGCTCACCGCCGCCCTTGGCGGTGAAGCGCAGGACGCGGTGGTTGCGGTTGTGGCCGAGCTGCTCGACGTCGGCCCCGACGAGCTCTCCCACGCGCAGCCCGCCATAGAGCAGCAGAGCGACGATCGCCGCGGTGCGGGCGGCCTGGGGGCCGGTGTCGGCGTCGGCGGCGGCGAGCAGCGCCTCGGCCTGGGCGCGGGACAGCCCGGGAGTGCTCGGCCGGGTCGGGTCGGTCTTCGGCTTCTGCTTGGGGTTGATCGCGGCGGGGTTGGCCCGGTCGGTGCGGTCCTCGGCGATCAACCAGGAGTAGAACGCCGACACGGCGGCGAGGCGACGGGCCCGGGTCGCCGCCGACGCGCGGCCGGTGGCCTCCTGGGCGCGAAGCCAGGCGTTGGTGTGCACCCGGCGGGCCTCGGTGAGCGGGTCGACGCCGGAGACGGCGAGGAAGGTCAGCCAGTGCCGCAGGTCCCGCTGGTAGGCGTCGCGGGTGTGCGGCGAGGCGTAGGAGACCAGCCACTCGCGCAGCAGCTCCTCCAGGACGTCGCCGGCGGCACCCCCCACGGTGGGGAGCCCACCGTGGGGGGCCGGGACGGCGGGCAGCACCTCGCCGGACAGGACGGTCACCGGATCCTCCGGTCGCGTTGCTCGGCGCGCAGGCACGCCGGGTGCCAGCGGGCGTACCGGAAGCCGCCGTCGTCGACGGTCGGCACCGGCAACGCGTCGTGCAGCGGCACGTACTGGCCGCAGCCGGCCCGCCCGCACCGGTTGGCCGGGTCGGCCCGGTCCGCGGCGTCGACGTCGTCGTCGACGGGCGGCAGCTCGGCGTCGAGGTAGACGGTGACGCCGTTACCGGAGCGGCGCGGCCGGGCCGGGCTCTCCCGCGTGACGGTGAGCGCCCGGCCGATAGCGAGGGTGGCGGCGTCAGCCTGGTCGACGTCGTCGGCGACGATCCGCACCCTGATCACGGTCCGGCCACCAAGTCGACGAACGCCTCCGTTCGCGCGTACTTCACGGTGGTGCTGTGCCCGTCCCAGCCGACCGGGTGGGCGGGCAGGTGCCACGACACCTGGCCGGTGGGCAGCTCCAGGTAGACCACTACCGGGCGGGGGTCGGTCGGGTCGTGGCCGACGCCGGCCGGGACGCCGGCCTCGTGGGCCAGCGCGAGGGCGGTCCAGATCAGGGCGTTGCGCCGCGCGTAGGCGGCGGTGATCTCCGGGGTGTCCGGTCCGGTGTGGCCACGCCGAGACGGGTCGAGCGCGGCGATCGCGGCCAGGGTGCTGGCGAGGCGGGCCCGGGCTTCGCGGGCCAGCCTGGTGCTGGCGTCGACGGGAGCGCTCACTTCGGGTCGTCCTCGGCGAGCTGGGCGGCCTCTCGGTCGGTGAGGTCGTTGCGCAGGTTCGTGAGCCGCTCGGCGCTGTAGTTCAGCCGCATCGCCTCGATGCCCAGCCGTGCCCGGATGCCGGCGTCGGTGACCCATTGCGCCACCGTCTCCGGCGTACCGTCCTCTCGCGCTGGGGTGTCGGGCAGTAGGTCGGCCATCCACCGCAGCAGCTCCACCAGCGCGGTCAGGGTGGTCTCGACGTCGCCGGCGCCCAGGGCGTTCTGGGCTCGCTCGTACGGCTGGTAGGCCACGGTCCAGGCCGGCGCGGGCTGGCCCTCGGCGACGACGACCGCGGCAAGCTGGACGCCGGGCGTCAGCCGACCGTACGAGCGGACCTGGCCGTCGCCGTCGACGACGTCGACCGGATCGGGGTCCAGCAGGGTGACGCCGGCGGCGGTGTGCGCGGTGTGCGTCGGGCCGGCCGGCAGGTTCGGATCGACGTGCACGGTCCAGGCGACACTGACCGGGGTGTCGGCCGGCAGCGCCGCCATCAGTGCGGCCAACTCTCCCGCCGTTTCGAACTCGCGAGGCATGCGGGCCAGCACGTCGGTCACCGCCCTGGCTGCGGCCTGCTGCTGGTCGGCGAGGGTCTGCCTGTCGATGGTCATGCGGTGCGTCCTCCTGTGCGCTGAGAGATGATCGGGTGCGCGGGCCGGGACCATTACCGGTGGTCCCGGC
The DNA here is from genome assembly GCF_900089585.1 of Micromonospora sediminicola. Classification (NCBI taxonomy): domain Bacteria; kingdom Bacillati; phylum Actinomycetota; class Actinomycetes; order Micromonosporales; family Micromonosporaceae; genus Micromonospora; species Micromonospora sediminicola. The sequence goes on from NZ_FLRH01000005.1 coordinate 41,122, forward strand.
CCGCGCCAACCCCGGGCGAGCTGCGGGGCGGTCAGTCCCGCAGCCCGGTCGCGGCGGCCCGGACCGTGGCCAGCCACCCGGCGGGGTCGCGGGGCGGGGTGGACATGCCCGAGGTGATCCGTCGGATCGCCTCCTGGTGGCTGGGGTACCCGACCGCGGCGAGCTGCTCGTCGTCGCGCAGGACCAGGGCGACGGCGAGGGTCTCGCTGGTCGACCATGCCTGGTATCGGCCGCCGTGCGACTGCACGTACCGGACCCGCGCCACGGTCTCCTTGCCGAACGTGTCGGTGACCTTGGGCAGCGCCTCGTCCATCACCTGGTCGCGGTGCTCTCGCTCGTCCTGCGCCCGCCGGTACGCCTCGACCTCGGCGGCCAGCCGCCGGCAGCCCTCGGCGTGCCCGTCCTCGTTGTCCGACGGGTAGCCGTTGTACGGGCCGCGGTCGGTGATGCTCTGCCCGCAGCCACGGGGGCCGCCGCAGGTGAAGAACACGTACCGGTCGTAGCTGTAGCTGGAGACGGGTCCGGCGACCAGCTCGAACGCCCGCTCCCGCTGGACGTAGTCCTCGGACCACTCGATCTCCAGCAGGTCGGCGATCTCGTCCCACGAGGAACCCTCGCCGCGCAGTCCCTTGGCGAACGTGTACGCCTGCTGCTGCGCCAGGCGGGCCACGGACAGCGCGGCCTGCAGGCCGGCGAGGGGCTGCGGCTCGGGAAAGCCGTAGTCCGACTCCGGCCGGATCTTGCGGGTGGTCATCTGCCCGGCCGGGACCGCCGCCTTGACCGCGCGGTCGACGAACTGCCGGACGGCCGCCATGTCCACCGTCTTCTCGGTGGTGCTGGTGTTGGTGCTCACACGTGCCTCCTGGGGTTGGTAACGGGCCTGACGGTACGGATCGGGTGTGACGTTTTCGTGCCTCGATAAGATCACTTATGGAGGCATCATCTGTTGATCTTGCGGAAGGCGATTCCGCGGAATGACGCCGGCTACTCGGCGAGGTCGGCGGCGAGCCGGTCCCGCCACGCCTGCAACTGCTTCATGCTCAGGGTGAGGCTCACCGTGCGGGTGCCGTCGCCGACTTCCAGGCTGAAGCCGCGCTCGTACTCGAAGTCGGACCAGTCGATGTACCGCTCGTCGTTCTCCTGGGCCAGTAGGCGCCGGGCGCGTCGGCGAAGTCGTCAGCGGTGATGGTGGCGGTCAGCGCGTCGTACAGCTCCGCATCTGGGTGGGGTTGAGGTCGAAGCTCACCGCGTCGGCGCCGTCGCCGATCTCCAGGTTCCGGCCGCCGTCGGAGGTCCGCAGCGACCAGTCCAGGTATCCGGCCTCGTCGCCGTCA